>JAGQNU010000016.1 GCA_020427905.1 Candidatus Saccharimonadota bacterium
GAGTTTGTTGCAGAAGTTTCTGCCGGCGGTGAACTTTGCCGGGCTGAAGTTTTGATTCACACCCGCTTTGCGACCGCTGATAATGCCCATCCTCAGTGCATCAGAGCCGTACTCCTCCATAATCTCTTGTGGATTAACGACGTTACCGAGGCTCTTGCTCATTTTGGAGCCATCCTCAGCCATGACGTAGCCATGGATGTAGACATCCTTAAATGGTACTTCGCCAGTGATGTAAAGCCCGAGCATGATCATCTTGAGTACCCACACGTTAAAGATCTCGCCACCCGTCTCCATCACGCTTAAGGGATAGAAGTCTTTAAAGTCCTGGTTGTCTGGATAGTTCAGGGTTGCATATGGCCACTGACCAGATGAGAACCAGGTGTCAAACACATCTGGATCGCGTTTGTATGTCTTGCCGTCCTTCTCGATGGTTTCTTTATCAACTTGGTCGTTAAATATCCAGTCGCTTGGGTCGTCAACATTTTGGAATGCTGGGATTGGTATCCCCCATGCAATCTGACGTGAAATGTTCCAATCCTTAATGTTCTCTAAATATGCCAGACCAGAGGCTCGCCTTGATGCCGGTATGATGTTTATTGCACCCGCCTCGAGAGCATCTATTGCCTTTGCTGCAAGTGGTTTCATATCCACGAACCATTGCTCTTTCAACAGGGGCTGGATTGGATTTTTACATTTGTAACAATGGCCGACACTGTGCTCGTAGTCAACTACCTCAGTAAGAAGCTCTCGCTCCTTCAGATCATCTAAGATGAGACGTCGTGCCTCTGATACCTCCATACCTCGATACTTCTCTGGTGCAGCATCTGTGATAGTACCATCAAGCCCAATAACAGATATCCTATCAAGCTTATGCCGTTCACCAAGCTCAAAGTCGTTGATATCGTGCGCCGGAGTTATCTTAACGGCGCCAGTCCCAAATTCAGCCTCTACCATATCATCAGCCAGAATTGGGATTACTCTATCAGTCAGCGGTAGACGCACCTCCTTGCCTATAAACCGTTTATAGCGCTTATCTTTTGGGTTTACCGCTACGGCTACATCACCCAGCATTGTCTCAGGACGGGTTGTGGCAACCTCGATCAAGTCAGAGCCGTCTATAAGTGGATAGGCAATTGTCCAGAGATATGACTTCTCATCTTTATATTCCACCTCGTAGTCGGAGAAACCAGTACCGTGCGTTGTGCAATAGTTGACGATACGTTCACCTCTGTAAATAAGATTGTCGTTCCACATCTGCTGGAACGTCTTGTAGGCTCTGTCGACAATATTGTCATCAAGCGTAAAGGTAAAACGATCCCAGTCAGCGCTGGCACCGACCTCGCGCATTTGAAGCTCCATGTTACCCCTGTTGTTGGCAACAAAATCCCAGGTTTGCTGGTATAACTCCTCGCGTGTGAAGTCAAAACGACTCTTACCCTCACTGTTGAGATGCTTCTCATAGACAACCCAGGTTTCAAACCCGGCGTGATCAGCGCCTGGCAGGTAGAGGGTCCTATCACCCTTCATCCGATGATAACGGATGAGGACGTCTTGGATGGCAATCGTCATACCTGTCCCGATATGAAGATTGGCGTTGGCATTCGGTGGCGGCATGACAATACTGTACGGTGTCCCCTGCCCCGTTGGCTTGAATGCGCCTGAGTTCTCCCACAACGCGTATATGTCGCCCTCGTAGAGTTTTGGATCATATTGTTTCGGTAGATTCATCTTTAGTTCCTTATAAGCTATTGGAGCATGTTTACGCGGTTTGCCTACTGCTCCAGAATGTATTTGCGTTCATGTGAAAGTTGGGTTGAAAAATGTTACAGGCCATACGGCACACAGGCTCGTGCGCTACCATGTTGGAATTTGTACATTTGTACTAACATGTGCCCAGTATACCAAAGCACTACCCCATATAACAACTTGACAAAATATAAGAAATTTGCTAATGTATGAGTGTTAAGAAGAAATAAAAATGACCGCAGAAGTGCCAACACCATCATCACCACCGCCTACATCTCGACTCAGGGGTACATTGGTTGAACGCTCAACAAGTGAGAGCGGCGCGATAGTTGATGAAGTAGCACCTGAGGTGGGGGCTGAAGCAGTTTTTGCTGCAACGTCTGAGCTAGTTGGTCTAGCGGATGAGCAAACTGGTGCTAGTGACCGTGCATCACGTGTTCGTAGCACAGTAGGCACTGGTAAGCAGAACAGCACTCGTAACGACGAAATACCCGCTGGCCCGTCGCGCATCATATCGACAGTAGGTCGGCAAGTTGGGGATACTGGCAGAGCTCCAAAAGACACGGTCGATGTAACTAGTGAGACTCACTTACCTACTTTTTCTACTCTTAGGCCAGAGGCTAATGTTGCTAAGACTTACTGTGATAAGGAAGGTGCTATTGATTTGCGACTTTCATCTACTGAACACCATCAGGATGGTCTAGCATACAACCCTGATACAGACACGGTTGTGGTTTGTGACGGCTTGGGCGGTGTCGGTGCGTCTGGTGAAGTTAAAGACTTTTTCGCGTTTGCCTTATCGCATGCAACAGCTGAACTAGACGATATTTCAACATTGGCTGATGAGCGAGTTGTTGGTAGGTTGGTTGAAAGAGCCAAAGAAATCCTTAACAGCATGGGCATTGAAATACGACCGTCGGGCAGTAGATTAGTACGAAACAATGTGGGAGCTGGGTTTGAATGGGCTTCGACGATAGCTGCCGTTCAACGTGTAGGCGACAGCAGTACTTGGCGCATAGCTACACTCGGAGACAGTAGTGTAGCTATACTCGGAGTTGATGGCAAAGTTCGGGCAGGGTTTGGTGAAGCATTTCAACAGATTAGGGCCGGTAATGTTAGCAGCGATGGTACAGCAGTTGAGGCGACAATGGGTTCACTTGTAGGAATTGAAAAGTCACTTGAAGGGGGAGTTCGTTACCAGAAGAACGATTTTGGTGCCGAATTCACAGAAGTAGAGCTTGCAGAGGGGGAGCGGCTTGTTGTTGTCTCTGATGCATATGTCCAAAAGTCTAATCTCAAGGTTCTTGAACGTGATGCCTCGTTAACGGCTGAGGATTGGGGAGCAGCGAGGCCAACTTATGCCGACGATACGACCATGGCCATCGTGTACTAGGTACTACAGGGGCCAGGAGGGCTGTGTCTCGAGGGTGAATGGATCATCCGGAGCTTGATGCTTGGATTGGTAGTATGCACGAGCGCCGATCATAGCGGCGTTATCTGTACAAAGTATCTGTGGTGCATATTCAATTTCAATAGGTATTTCATGAGAAAGTACCTCACGAAGGGGGAGCGAGGCGGCAACGCCACCCCCGATGATTACGGTCTTTGGACTTAAATTCTCAAAGGCTAACCTCGTTTTACTAACAAGATAGTTGATAGCAGTCTTCTGAAAACTAGCTGCAAAGTCTGCCACCTGAGCATCGGAGAGGCGCCCAGCAAGCTCAAACGATGGAAAGTCGTGTCCGACACCACATTCTGCCTGTACGGCCCGCAGCAGTGCAGTTTTAAGCCCAGAGAAGCTGAAGCCATACTCTTCACTGACTTTGGGAGTCGGGAGTGCATACGCATCAGGATTACCATTGTCTGCAGCCTGAGCAACACTTGGCCCGCCAGGGTAGGGGAGGCCAAGGACTTTGGCGACTTTATCAAACGCCTCACCCACGGCGTCATCTGTTGTGCGCCCAATAACTCTCCATTCAGTATGGTTAGTGCCAAACATAAGTTGTGTGTGGCCACCACTGACGATCAGCGCCAGCACCGGGAACTCGGGCTGTGTAGTGGGGTAAGGTGTTTTGTACTCTGGCCCATCTGTAATCCAGTTAGCATAGATGTGACCAAGTATGTGGTGTACAGCGTACAGTGGTTTCTGCTTACTCCAAGCAAGTGTCCGGGCCGTCAATACGCCGATTAATAGCGAGCCAAGGAGCCCCGGCCCCTGAGTTACGGCGATTGCATCGATGTCATCCCAGCCCATCTTTGCTTCATCAAGTGCTTGCTGCACCGCAGGCAGTATTACTTCAATATGACTTCGTGCAGCTACCTCTGGTACGACGCCACCAAAGGCTTTATGAATGTCGATCTGGCTGTTCACTACCAGTGAATGCAGCTTGCTGCCGTCTTCAACAACAGCAACCGAGGTCTCGTCACAACTGGTCTCAATGGCTAATATATTCATAAATCTTATGCTTCACATTGTATTCTACAGATGTTAGCATACACCATTATGGACAGAGAGCTAAGTACAAGTCGCGAGCATGTCAGGGACTTGTTAGCCTTGCGGATTGAGGCTGCTGCTGCGCACCTTGCTACCCTTGCAGAAGACACAGCACCAATTGATAGTATAGAAGCAACGAGTGAAACTACTCGCGTGGTCGCGCGGTATCACTTCGACCCAAACGATGAACTGTTGAGTCGGTGGACAGAACCAATATTTGTGGAGCTACGGTATACTCAGCCAATGGAGCACCCACAGCATAGTGAACGTGTAACACAGGGTTATCGGTACACGAACACGCGCGGACAGTGGGAGGCCTTTGAACTTATCGGAGACTCTCCCTTCACAGAGCCGATGGCTTGGAAAGTCAGGCTGGGTGAATACCATTGCGATGAGCTTGAAGACGCAGTTGGGGGCGCAACCGAGCTACTCGCTAGGCACCACGTAACTGAAGTAGGGCGCAATACATTATCACTACGTTTAGCCGCAGCGCTACCGCTCGCAAAACGCATCATTACCAATCTTGGCTTTTCACTCCATAATCACGCCACACGAGAGGTAGTACAGCAGATAGAGTCTCAGAGTTTGTATGAACGGCCTCCTGAAGGGGCGAGTCGTGATCTGGTGGATTGGGTAGAAGATTTTATTGTCGAATCTGAGTGTCTTGGCGTGCACGAGACACAGTTTACAGCCAGTGGTAGTACGTGTCGTATCGTACAGACCGTTGATGACCAGCTCGAGCAGCTTGTATACAGGCCGCAGCCCGAGGCGGGAGTCAATGGACCCATAAGTCGAGAGTTTGATATCAAGCGCGAAAACGATGGCTTTTATGTGACAGAGTGGCTTTTGAGTATCGATGGTCAATCACAACAGCGCTACTGCGTAGAGGAGCGTAGACCTCTTGAGTTCGGGCTAGCTTGCGATATCATGGTTATGCTTGAAGATGCCGAACAGGATACTACACACGAGTAGACATTGACACTAGTATAAAAAAGTGACATCATATTTATATGACATCTTATCATGAAACAGTTGCCGCAACACCTCCTGAGGTCGTTGGTATACACGTCCCTATAGGACTATTGAAGTCAGAAGTCCGCGACCCCACGTATGGCGTGCCAGGCGAAGCTCGGGTTTTTGTTGCTGATACTATTCGATCACAGCTTGCTGCACGGGGTATTAACCTCGACCAGGTGGTATTTAGCGGATTTATAGAGGGTGGAACAAAGTTTGAGGGAGACTTTGATAACGATGCTGAACGGATTCGGAACCTACGCCTGCTTGCGGAAGAAGCAGAAAACCTCATGGATGCTGGTGTGCACATTGATGATCCAGATCGGTTTGCAGCCCACATCGCTGAGATCAAAGCACTGCAACAAGCACGTCCAGAGATTGCAGGGACACATCAGTACTACTTTGCCGAAGACACACAGTTGGATACAGATCAGTACAATCCAATCAACTATGCAGCCACTGTTGCCCCGGTAGTTGGGGTGTACTCAAGGCAGGCCTTGCTTGAGAACGGACGCGAAGTACACGAGGAGCAAACAGTATGGTGTATATCTGGTACAGAGGAGGACATTGAATCAGCCCTTATTTTGCTCTTTAAGCCTGAATACACGATTATTGATGGTTAAATACCAACATCTGTATACTCGTATGTAATGAGATCTCTGATCAAGAAAATAATTCCGCACGGTGTGTTTGTTAAGGTTGAGCCACTCGGCCATCTGTTAGAGGCAATGTTGTGGCAAGCCCTGGCCGGGTTTCCAGCACGGGGACTACGAGTAATTGGTGTCACTGGTACGGACGGCAAAACCACGACAAGTACATTGATTGCTCAGATGTTACGACACTCGGGCAAAAAAGTTGCCATGCTTACGACGATCTCTCTCGATTTGGGTGATGGCAATGGGCCACAACCCAATAGCACCCGGTTGACAACCATGGGCTCACGACAACTTGTGAGCAAATTGAAACAGGTACGTGCTAGCGGGGCAGAATGGTTGGTACTTGAGGTGACGAGCCATGCCTTGGCACAAAACCGCGTCTGGGGGATTCCATTTACTATCGCGGCTATGACAAATATCAAGCACGAACACCTTGATTACCACAAAACGTTTGAGAACTACCGCGATGCAAAAAAACGCCTATTCACTCTTACTGGTAAAAACAAGCGTGGAGTAGGGGTAGGGGTCATCAATCAAGAAGATCCAAGTGCATCGTTGTTTGCTGCTGAAGTTCCAAATTCTATCTTGTACGGCACCAAGACAGGAGATCTTGTGGCCAAAAACATCAAACAAACGGCATCTGGTAGTACGTATTCTGTAAAAACAGATGATGCAACGTACAAGATCACCTGTAATTTACCAGGTGGATTCAACGTTTATAACAGTCTGGCGGCACTCGGCGTGGGACGAGCAGCAGGTCTTAGCCAATCAGAGATAGAACAAGGGGTCTCGAGCTTACAATCCGTTGAAGGTAGAATGGCGCGTATAGATGAGGGCCAAGACTTTGAGGTAATCATTGACTACGCCCACACTCCAGATAGTTTCCAGAAGATCTTTGATGAGATAAAGCCGACCGTGAGGGGTAAACTTGTGGTTGTCTTTGGGAGTGCAGGTCGCCGCGATGAAGCCAAGCGAGCAGAGCAGGGG
>JAGQNU010000017.1 GCA_020427905.1 Candidatus Saccharimonadota bacterium
TCATGTCCTATATTTGTCAACTAGCCGAGGCTCTCGCTTGCCAGGTTATATACAGGTACGAGAATCGCGAGTACGATACCACCAACAACGATTGCTAAAAACACCATCAAAACCGGTTCTATTGTAGTGCTAATCGTTTTTATCTTATTATCCAGCTCGTTCTCGTAATAACTGGCAGATTTACCCATCATCTTATCTATCGATCCAGACTGCTCACCCACCTTAATCATCTGGGGCACTAAAGAGAGAAACACATCCTCGGCCTTAAGTGACTCAGACAGCGCCTTACCGCCCTTTACCTTCTCACTTGCGCGAGTAATCGCTTTTGCAACGTGCACATTGTCGACAGCTCGAGCAGTAATACGAAGCATCTCGAGCATCTGAACACCGCTGGCAATTAATGTCTGACCTGTACGGGAGAAGCGCGCCATATACAACTTCACATATAAATCGCCAAATAGTGGAATCTTCAATTTCAATCTATCAGCAAATATCGTACCAGCACTCGTCTTGAGCCACTGCCGAAAAAAGAATCCACCAACTAAAAGAATTGCTATGATTAGCCACCAGAAGTTCGTAATAAACTTGGCAATGCCAATCAATACTGATGTCAAAAATGGTAGCTCTTTGTTGAAGTCCTTATAGAGCAACTCGATTTGAGGTACAACTGTGGTTAGTAAGAACACGACCACGGCCACAATGACCGCTGTCACTATAATCGGGTATACGAGCGCCCCGCGAACCTTACTGATCATATCAGCGTCCTTCTCCTGTTGGTCGGCAATTCGCTCGAGTGCTTGGTCAAGAGTACCCGAGGTCTCACCGGCTGCAACGAGGGCTACATACACATCATTGAAGATGTCGGGGTGCTTAGAGAGTGCCTCAGAGAATGATACGCCGCCTTCTACGGAAGAGATCACCTGGCTAAGTACCAGTGCTAATTGCTTATTCTCTGTTTGCTCAGAGGCTGTGTAGAGGCTTTGTGTAAGCGGTAGCCCAGCATTAAGTAGTGTGGCGAGCTGACGCGTAAAAATAACCTTGTCCTTGGTCTTCACGTGTGTCGTTAACTTAGTTAACAACTTGCTCCCGCTTTGTTTTAGGGTTATATCAAGTGGTGTTAAGCCACGAGCAATCAGCAGTTTTGCAGCTGCACCTTCAGATTCAGCCTCAACAAGACCCTTTGTTGTGCCACCGTCCTTGTTTTTAGCCGTGTACTGAAACGTAATCATTAATTATCAGCCCCGCATCAGCCTTTCAAACTCCTCGAGATCAACTGCAAACATTCGTGCGTCATCATAGGTCACCGTACCAGCTTTAATAAGTGAAATAAGAGTGCGGTCCATCGACTGCATACCTTGGTCGGCGCCAGTTTGAATCACAGCGTCTAACTGATGACTTTTACCCTCGCGGATGATATTACGGACTGCTGAGTTTGCAACTAAAATCTCTGCCGCAGCTACACGCCCGCCGCCAATTGCTGGTACGAGGCGCTGTGAACAAATTGCCATTAAGATATTTGAGAGCTGGGCGCGGATCTGTGGCTGCTGGTGTGGTGGGAACACGTCAATCATACGGTCAATCGACTGAGCAGCCGAGTTTGTGTGTAAAGTTGCAAACACGAGGTGACCAGTTTCAGCAATTGTTATAGCGGCGGAAATTGTCTCGAGATCACGCATCTCACCGATAAGCACCACGTCCGGATCTTGGCGGAGACTCGAGCGCAATGCTGCGCTGAATGAGTACGTATCGTAGTGCACTTCTCGTTGCACCACTACTGATTTGTTTGATTTGTGCGTGTATTCGATTGGATCCTCAATCGTTATAATGTGCTCAGCACGTTCGCTATTGATCTTATCAACAAGGGACGCGAGCGTAGTCGATTTACCGGAGCCAGTTGGGCCGGTCACGAGCACCAGGCCACGCGGAAAGTCGGCAAAACTTGTTACCACCTCTGGCATACCAAGTTGTTCAGGTGTCAAAATCTCATTAGGGATGAGGCGCAGTGCTGCCGCTAGGTTGCCGCGCTCATGATAGGCATTAACACGGAACCGCCCCATATCGCCAAATGCAAAGCTGAAGTCAAACTCTTTATCCTTCAGGAGCACCTCTTTCTGGTCATTATCCAAAATTGCAAAGACGAGGCTCTCAACTTGTGTCTCCGTAAGTTCAGGGGTGTTTGCAATTGCGCTCAATTTACCGTCAACTCTGATTTGGGGAGGAAGCCCAACTTGAATGTGCAAATCGGAGCCTTTGTTCTTTACAACGTGCTCCAGTAAGTTCTCTATTCGTAATGCTGCTGTTGCCATACCCCCCCCTTAAGCGTTATCTGCTGCTGTTACACGGTTCACCTCTTCAAGCGTTGTCATACCCTGTAAGGCTTTGAGGTACCCGTCTTCGCGCATAGATATCATTCCTTTTTCTACGGCTTTGTCGTGGATCTCTCCTGATGTAGAACGTGACAGGATCATGTTTTCAATCTCATCATCGACATCGATTACCTCATACAGTCCAAGTCTCCCCTTGTAGCCACCTGGAGTCTGCGAGGTGTCTTTACCTCTATATAAAGTATAAGCGTTTTCACCTATAAGTGGCAAGGTCTCGTAGCCAAGATCTTTTATGAACTCTGGTACAGCAGATTTATCACTCGGTAATAATGCTTGGAGTGTCTCCTTGATCGCAGCGGTTTCGACATCATCTGCCTGGTAGCTCACTTTATTATCAGCCAGGCGGCGCACAAGACGCTGGCCAATAATTGTGTTTACTGTTGAAGCAATCAGGAAGGGCTCTATGCCCATATCAAGCAGACGAGGCAATACGCCTGCCGCTGAGTTTGTGTGTAGTGTCGTGAAGACGAGGTGACCTGTGAGTGCTGCCTGGACTGCCAGATTGGCAGTCTCTGAGTCGCGAATCTCACCCACCAGCACGACATCTGGATCTTGGCGCAAGATTGAACGAAGACCTGTGGCAAACGTTAAGCCAACATCCGCATTCACCTGAATCTGATTGACACCCTCCATTTTGTACTCAACTGGATCTTCAAGCGTTACAATATTGATTGTGTCGTTTTTTATCTCTTGAATCAGTGCGTACAAACTCGTAGATTTACCAGAACCAGTAGGTCCAGATGTAATAATCATGCCGTTAGGCTTTTTCATTCCCTTGCGCACAGTTCTCAAACTGCGTCCAGCATAGCCAAGATCCTCAAGTTTAAAGCTCGTATTGGTTTTATCAAGAATACGAATTATCACTTGCTCACCCCACACTACTGGGCTAATCGCTATACGAAGATCCGCATCACGCTGACCAATACGCACCGTGAATGTACCGTCTTGCGGAATACGGTGCTCATCGATTTTTAAATTGGATAGAATCTTCACGCGTGAAATTAGTGCCGGTTCGATGCTCTTTGGTAAACTCATAATCTCACGTAAGACACCGTCGATGCGACAACGAATCCTCAAAGTCTCCTCAAGTGGCTCAATATGGATGTCCGATGAGCGCGAGCGCACTGCGTACTCTAAAATAGTACTCAACGCGCGACTAATCGGTGAGTCCTGGACAATTGTCTTTATTTCATCCTTCTCGCTCTGCTGCTTCTTGCCGCCACCAAGCAATTCTTGTATGTTGTCATCACTCGCCAACTCACTATCAACGCTTGTCATTGCCTCGCTCATGCCCTTCTGTAAGTCAGCATTATACTGATCAAGAATGTGTCTAATACCTTCCTCGGAGGCCATGTAAACCTTAAGGGGTCTCCCTATCTTGTTAGAGAGAAAGTCGACTGCCTGAACATTATTTGGATCAAGCATAGCTACTGCCAAACGATTCTCCATCTCACCGAGCGGCACTGCCATAAACCGCTCAGCTACATCTTGCGGTAGTAAATTAAGCACGCTCGGGTTGACCTTTGAGGCTACGAGATTCACATAAGGCAAGCCCGTAACTTGAGCTGTCGCTTTAGTGAGTTGCTCGCTCGTTACGTGACCGTGCTGAACAAGAAAGCTTAGAAAGGGCACTTTTGCGCTCGAGGCCTCTTTTTTAAGCGCCTGAAGCTTGTTGCCATCGATTAATTTTGTGTCAACAAGTATTTGCTCGAGTTGTCGTTGATGTTCTTCAGAAAGTACGCTCACCTAGGCCACCCATCAGTTGGCGAAGACGTTATCAGTACTTTCACCACTCCCCTGAATCTCTACTGTTGCATCAATTGACTGCTCGTTAAAAATACGGTCATCTGGCTCAGAGAAGTTACTGCTGATTGGTGTTACCTTCTCGACTTGTACTGGATTATTTTTAGGACTCCCAATCACTGCACCTGCGACAAAATAGGTTATGATACCAGCAATCGCTACAATCAGCACAAGAGCAGCAATATCATTTTGTTTCATTATTGCACCTCCATCTTGCCAACACCAAGATCTCGGGTTGGTTGATAATATGTTGTTGCGGTGATCAACGCTTTGAGTTTATCGCTTGTGCCAGAGTACTCTACACTAGTAATGTGTATCGGGCGAATACTCAGCTCAGTGTTCTTAATAAACTGCACGATCGAGTCGTATGTACCGTTCACTTCAATGCTCAGCGGAATCTCTTGTGGTTCGGACACAACCGAAGTACGAATAGCACTCTCTGATATATCTTGACCAACAGAACCAGGAAACGTGACGCCCGATGTTTGAGCAAGCGACTCTATGTAGGTGGCAAGTCCTGGGTAATCGTAACTTGGTGGCAAGGCATGGAGAATTACTTTTGAGTTTGTTGAGGCTGATGCCTCGAGATCAACGAATTCCTTAGAGAGCGAATCAACACTGCTGTTGTTCTTCTTTATTTGATTGCGAGCCTCAACTTTAGCGCTAATTACCCGTGAATTGTAGCTGAGTTGAGCCCATAAAAATTTTGCAGCAATAAGACTAGCCATGACTACTACAGCAGCAACCGCCACGGCAATAAATACCGTCGAGTTTGCACGGCTTATCTTCTCGCGTTTTGTCTCTTTTTTGTCCAACTGCTGGTTCATTGCCCACCCCCATCAATAAATGGCTTCTCGTCTTGTAGTAGTAGATCTTCGGAGGAGGCATTAACTTGCAGCTTGCCTGCCTCAACCGACTGATTAAAAATTATCGGGTCAAAGGTGAGGGTGATCTGGAAACTCACATTTTTAGTATCCTCTGCCTGTTCGCTACGACTCAAGCCGTCAAATACAACATTTGAGAACGGCTGCACAGACTCCTCTGACTCATTCTGCACATAGGTAAACTTTGCACCCTTTAGATTATTAGCAAGTACATTTGCCTGCTCAAAGGTAGCGGCGGTGCCTTGCAGTGTCAATGTTGACTCAGTAACATCCAGCTTGATGTTACTGAATAAGACTGAGCGAGGAGTAAAACCCGCTACATACACAAACAAACGCGATGTTGCTAATTGTTTGTCCTCAAGCCCGGGCAACGTCTCGAGTGCCCCTTGGACCGTTACAATTTTGACTGCATTATCCTTACCCTTCAAATCTGATAAACCACTGTCTATGTCGCCCTGAACATTCTTTTGATGCTGTGGCTGCACTACGCTCACATATGCGAATAGTAAACCAACGATAACGAGCGCTACCACTGATAACAGCACCGAAGCTACAATGACTGTATGTTTCATCTGCTCCGCCTTAAGATAGTCTTTTTTGACCTGTGGGAGTAAATTAATTTCTATCATATCGTTGTCCTCAACGCCAAGCCAACAGCCACTGCAAATTGATGATTAAGACTCATCAACTTCTCGTGTTCTGCGTTACTGTAATTGACATTCTGCCATGAGTTACCCGCCTGCACTGGTACCCCACCGGCAGCCTGTGAGAGATACTGGTGGAACCCTGGAAGCAGCGCAGCAGCACCTGAGGTCACAATACCCCCAACTTGCGTATCCTGATAGCGCGTTGAGAAGAACTTGATCGATTTCTGCACCTCGGTTGTTATTACCTGCGCAGTTGGCTCAATTGCCTTGTATACTTGCCCCTCGAGCTTACTCTGATCAAAGCCGAACTTGTAGACAAACTGTTGTGCCTGATTATCATCAACGTTGAGATTCTGCTTAGCTGATTTCATTAATGCTTGGCCACCTGTTGGTATCGAGCGAACAAGACGCGGTGCACCACCAAGCGTAATAACGATATCTGTGGCATACTCGCCCATGTCAACTATCATCTGAGCCCCAGATGAAGTACCAGATGAGGCTAGTGCGCGAGCCAATGCTAACGCCTCGGGCTCCAAACCAACAACGTTAAGTCCAATAGCCTCGAGTGTCTCGAGACGACTCTCGCTAAACGAGTTTGAGACACTGGCGAGCAACACCTCCTGCTTACTATCATCAGATGGAGAATCACCGATCACCGCCCAGTCAATGCGTGAGTCCTCGATCGACATCGGAATATATTGATCGGCTTGATACTTTAGTGTGCTTGCCAGCTCTTGGGGACTTATTTTTGGTAAGTCAACTACTGTCACAAAAGTTTTGTTAGCCGGCAAACCCACCACTACATTCTTTGCAGAAATGTCTGCCTCTTGCAAAAGTTGTTTAATGATTGTACCAATTTGTGCCCTATCAGCTGGTGCGTCAGATAACGATAGTTTTACATCAATCGGTGCAACGGCATATTTGAGCAGAGTATGATTTGAGCCAGAACCACGCAGCTGCACTACCCTGAGTGCGGAACTGCCAATATCTAGTGCGAAGAAATCGCCCACCGCGTTGAATATTGAATTCTTCATGCTTACGACTAGTGTAGCATAAGCGTTATGGAGTGCCAATCTATTTTGAGCCTAATATATAGGGGGTAGTTCCTGGGTTGTGATAGGGGCTGAATTTGGCTGGTTACCAAGTTCTTCAAGGTATGCTTCTGGGCTAAAGTTAACAACCTCCGCAGCGCATCGTATACTACGCGCTACAGCACGATCAACAACATCTGATGCACCAGGGTCTATAAAGGGGGTATCAGCTGAATCAGAGTAGTTACCAAAATAACAAGCGGGATCTAGTGCATCGCTCTTGAATCCAAGCGTGCCGATGGTTCGCTTCCACACTATCCGTCGAGCTGCAACTGAGCCGTTTATTGTCAGTTTACTCGAATTACAGGATCCAACACTAAGTGTAGTTGGCCAGACCCCAGGCCCCGCAACGTCTGCGCAGGTATCAATAAGCCCCTTCGTATTAACGCCCGTATTTGTAATATCCGGAAATGCAATGAGCGAGGCATCAATTTGCTGCACCGGACGAGAAACATAGATGTTACCCTTATGCGCAATAAGCGTCAGTGACGGTATGGTTTGTAGTGTGTAATCTTGATATGAGATATCACCGGTTATAGCAATGTCTGCGTTTTGAACAATCAGCACCTTGCGCTGCCCAGATGCTACAGACAAGCTTCCGAGGGTAATGTCTGTACCGTTTATCACACCAACTGCGTATCCAGGCAAAGCTAGGAATGCGTTTACGTCACTCTGCGACGTTAAAACAGTATACCCACCCCCTTCGTCTGCATTAAAATATCTTGATATATCTACACACGGTAACGGAAGTGGATCGAGCAAATCAAGATAAAACCGACCGTATTCAGCTACGCTATAATTTGCAAATAACGCATCTTGTATGTCGTCCTGTCCAGTTTGTACGCCACGAGCGTAACCGAAGTTTCCTCTAAACGTATTAGTTCCACCTTCAGTTGAGCCAATATCACCACTCGCAAACACGCCGTACTGTCCTGTCGAGCTACCATTGAGGGCGTTCAGGTTTGTGCTGCCATGATACCCATTAGTGATAATGGCGGCATCCTTAGCATCTGCGCTAACCGTACAGCTCCCCATATCCGCAAATGCTGCACCACTATAAACGTCTCCACCAGACACGCTTACATACGGACGATTAACATTAGTCTTAAAAACTGCCTCGCACGATGCATACGGAGTGCGAGCCACACCGTCACCCTCAAGCAACAGTCTGTATGTAAGCGTTTCTGTCTCAGACATCGTAGCTGGTGCAGTAAATGTTACGGGTGTGTTCGTTGTTTTACCAGATTCAAGGATTGGCCCAAATGCACCGGTAACACTTGGCTGAATCGCCAAACGTTTAGTGCCTGGCCCCCAGCGGTCATTGTCACCTACCACACCCAGCCTAAAACTTGCTGTACCGGATGCACTTGGATACAGAACACTCCAGGGGTTAGCACCAGTGTTGTTTACTGTAATTGTACCTGTAATCGTTTGGCCAGGAGCAACAACCTTGCTACTTGGATTGGTGATATTAATTTCACACGATCCCCTGAGCGGATGAGATGCATCACAATCAAAGTAGCTCTCTGATGTATTGAATGGAAGCCATGCTCGCACGCCATTTTTGTTCGTCACATCCTTCCATTTCCAGATGTACTTATAACCTTTTCTAACCTTTATCTTTACTCGCCCAAAGCCAGCCTCACCACCAAAACGCAAGCCGTCAGCCGCGCCAAGTTGGCGTTCAGTCCGTGTGCCATCGGGTTTAATCGTGGTGAGAAACATTGTAATATCAGGATTTTGGTAACTTGTACCCTGGTCATCATCGTACCAGTGCAGCCACACATCGTGTTCGTTATTATCTCCAAATAGCGTGCAGGGTGGCGTAAGTGGAATTGTATAGTCTTGTGTGTTCATATTACTCGGCCGACCGAGCCAGACGGTCTGACCGCTAGTACCACCTGTAAATGATTCGCTTCTCCACTTGTCTGGATCAAGCGTCCATGCACCGGTATAGCCCCCGGGAGCGTTGACCTTAAACGTATTGAGTGGGCCTGCTCCAGTAGTCACGGGGTCACTTTTGTTGCCGTCATAGGCAATGCGAACACGGACAATCATTGGATAAAGCGGTGTGCCGAACTGGCTCACATGATTCGGTACGTTCGACTGCGCAAGCCAATCACTCGGTACAGTAAAGCTATAGGTAGAGTTGCATGATTCAGCAGTTATTTCACCGAGGGTTTTTCGTGTTCCGCTTCGAATACGCTCGTAATTATAAAACTGTGAACCATTCTTCTTCTCACTAACAGTGGAGTAGCCGTACACAATCAACTTGGCGTTACGTGCACGTGAGTCCTGTGAGCTGCAAAAACCGCCATGCGGCAGCTCAATGGTGTTGCCGTCCTGCCCACCATAATACGCAATTAAATATGTGTCTGGTGCATAGAGTAGATTTGTAGCACCGCTGCCCGAGCCCGAATTTGAACCCGCCGAAACTGTATAGAATATCGTATTGCTACCGATATAGTCACTCGGAGACACAGCATGAACGTGTTGCGAGAACCCAAGTCCGACCAATAACACGACGAATCCGGCTAGTAACTTCTTCTGAAATAGTACCCGCGGTAAACGCCTCATCCTGCGATCAGCCCATCTACATCGTCTTTCTCGACAGGTTGCTGCTTAGAAGTGTCGAGCTGTACCGGTAACGATTCGTCGAGAATATTCTCTATCGTAAGGTTGACCTCCCCCAGTGATGCACGATCAGGGTCGAGTGTGTCAATCTTCTGTGCTTTTTGTGCCATAGATTTAGCCAAATCTATATCACCTGCGTAGTAAGCAGTTTTTGCATAATCTGCATAGAAGTTCTTCGTCTCTTCTTTTTGCTGTGAGGCTGCTGTCTCGAAGAGGTCTATGGCGGTTTTGTAGTTACCCTTGCTTGATGCATCCAAGGCGGCTGTGTAGGTAGTTGCGTAGTTACCCCGGCCAGAGAGCGCAATGAAAACAACTACCACAGCCCCTAAAAAAAGAACTATCAGTACTGGAACTCCGACTCTCACATACTTCTTCATACCTTATGTAATAGTATAAACCACTTATGGCTATTTTTCTAAGCTAAGCACCCTCGAGACACCTGCCAACTACCCTCCCCAACTTCTCATCTGTTATTTAGCTCGAACTCGGAGTTAACTCCGAGTTAAATCTGAGGCATATCAATTGGGTGTGCGAGCCTACCTAGGTCGTCCTGTGTGTTTATGCCGATACCCTTTGGGTTGCCTTTGGTGGCTAACGTAATATGCGGTGGCTGCACCTCAAGCTGGAGTCCAGTTAAATCATTGAGTGCTGTAATGAAACCAACCGCACTCGAGCACTCTACAATCTCAATGATTGCCTCTCGTGGTACATCCTCACCCTCTGACTGTCGCTCAACGCGATAAAACTCACCCGTCTTGTTAAATGACCAGTCGGTACGCTCAGTCAGTTCCAAGACCTGCCGCTCAAGTTCAGGGTGCTGTTTCAGCATCTTCCTTAATGCTCCGCCTTGCTTGAAGCCAATGACGGTCAAATGGACCTCTGGCTTTAGCGTATAGCCATGTGACTCAGCAAATGCACGTGTCGATTCACTGACTACGCTAGATACGTCCTCAACATCTATAAGCAGCGTACCGTGCCCGGGCTCAAACCGTGGGGATACGCCTTCGACATAGCGGGATTCTTCAGACTGAAGATTTGATATCGTTTCTTGATCCACGGTAGCAGCAAGTTGTTTTGCTAACCCCAGGTCACCGGTAAGCACTATTCCGAAACCTGGGTAGAGCTGTTTAATTACATCTGCACCGTCTCCACTAACATAAAAGGTCACGTCACGACCCCTATCTTCTTTTACAATTTTTGTAAGACCGTTTTTTTCAGCAACCGAGTCAAAATCTAGCTCAGCTGCGCCAACATATTTCAATCCATCACCCGCAGCAACAACACCACTTCTGTGACCGGATACTGCCATCGCTAAAAACCCCTCAGGTTTGTCAGAGACAGCAACACCGTCATCAACCACAAATTGCTCACGAGCACGAGTAATCAAGTGCTCATGAGCCACCGCCGCAAATCCGCCAGGATCGCTGAGTGCATCATCAAGCTGCCTGATAACGCGCTTATAATCAGCAGCGAATTCAGTTTCACTGAGATCACCTGTA
The DNA here is from genome assembly GCA_020427905.1 of Candidatus Saccharimonadota bacterium. Taxonomy (GTDB): domain Bacteria; phylum Patescibacteriota; class Saccharimonadia; order Saccharimonadales; family UBA7683; genus JAGQNU01. The sequence continues at coordinate 10,943 of JAGQNU010000017.1, forward strand.
GTTTCTTTGCCCGACACTGTAGCTTCACCCATAACCGTCCATACTGTGGCTTCGGGTGAACCGTGTGAAAGCTGTTCTGCATACTGCCATATACCCCCTACGTGCAAAGTGTTTGTGAGTTGCTCGACCAATTCCATATCAGCACCATACTGACCCACAAGCTGCTCTATACGTCTTCGTGTCTCAGTAACCGCAAGCATTCCTGATGGATCAAGACCCTGGATTGTTCTACCTTCCAAGCCCTGTAAGCCATTGGTTTCTGCATACACGCGCAGTTCTTCTCTAATCGCACCCACATCAACTGCATTGCTTGATTCGGCCCTTAGTGCTGTGTCTTTATCATTCGACATTTTGTTTTAGCTTTCTACTACATTTATATTAGCAAATTATGAGTGTTTTGTCAATATTCTGCATCTGTTATACTGTATCCAATGAGTTTGTCTATTGGCATTGTTGGATTGCCGAACGTCGGGAAGTCGACGTTATTTAATGCACTCACAAAAAACGATATCTTGGCGGCCAATTACCCCTTTGCCACCATTGAACCAAACACGGGCATCGTGCCTGTTCCTGATCAGCGATTACAAAAACTTTCTGAGATCTATAACAACGCCCCGATTGTGCCGGCTGCTATCACTTTTGTAGATATTGCTGGGCTTGTAAAGGGTGCCAGCCAAGGTGAAGGTCTGGGCAACCAGTTCTTGGCCAACATACGTGAGTGTGCCGCGATTGTGCATATCGTCCGCGCCTTTGAGAACAACGATATTGTTCATGTCCATGAACGTGTCCATCCTGAAGAAGATATTTCTATCATCAACACTGAGTTGATGTTAGCCGATTTGCAAACAGTTGAAAAAAGCCTCCCTCGTTTTGAGAAGGAGTCAAAAGCAAATCCTAAAGCTAAGCCTATCGTTGCCCTACTCCAGAAACTCCAGGAGCTCCTCGAGGCGGGAGATGCTGCCGGCATTCAAGCTATCGCCGAGAAGTTTGATAGCGACTCTGAAGAGGCAAAAACGCTGAGAAGCTTACAGCTCATCAGCACTAAACCAGCAATCTATGTATTCAACGTTGATGAGGCAGACCTTGCCAACAATGAGAAGCAACAGCAGCTGAGTTCACTCGTCTCCCCTGCAAAAAGTCTATTTGTAAATGCACAACTTGAAGCTGAGCTCAAAGACATGAGTGAAGATGAGCAAAAAGAGATGCTCGAGAGCTACGGGCAAAGCGAGCCTGGGCTTACCCAAGTCATTCACGCCGCCTATCAGACACTTGGCCTTCAGAGTTACCTAACCGCTGGCGATAAGGAGGTTCGTGCCTGGACAGTTAAGCAGGGCTCCACTGCTCCGCAGGCAGCAGGTGTTATTCATGGTGATTTTGAGCGTGGCTTTATAGCTGCTGATGTCGTGAACTACAACGACCTCATCGGTGCTGGATCGCTAGCCGCGGCTAAAACTAGCGGCAAAGTCCGTACTGAAGGTAAAACCTACATCATGCGTGAAGGCGATGTAGTCGAATTTAAGTTTAACGTCTAGCCTGAGCGCGCTGAACGAGCGCCAACGATTCTATAAATTCCGTGGCACGTTTCCAACGTTCAGCGCGACTTCTGACATAGTCGTGATGCAGCTCACCTGCCACCACACCAGAAGCCATCTTGTTATTTTTTAGCACCGACCCAAGCACATCCTTTCGTGAACCGTCAGCAAACATCTGACCCTGTATATACTGCGAGAGACTCCTAAGCTCTGAACGATACCAAGATCTGAAGTGTAAATCGCGGCCCGTATAGTAAAAATGAACACTGGCCAAAAAACCTTGTTGAGAGAACTCAACCTCGTTAATCGACTTATACCGGATATCCTCGTAGCTCATTCTGAGCCACTTTTTATCGACAAGTAATAGCCTTTTTGAGGTTGCACAAATAGTAGCCATGCCGGCGTTATAATAGCCGCCGACCATACCAATCACCGTCTCGTCCGGCAGCAATAGCCGTTGTATCTCAGCAGCCTCCCCTCGAGAGAACGGGTTCATTTTATTCAACCGAACCATCTTCTGTCGTAACTTCCCAGACATACAAACTCCTTGTATATATTATGATAAATTACTCCGTAGCAAACGTCCGTAACAAAGCGCACATCAACCCTGTGATGATTATCACTGACAGAAGCGTTGGCTCACGCTAGTAATCTGTTATGATTACTGTCATACTAAAGCCATGCTAGCCGACAAAGCAGCACGAGACCAGTTGATTGCCTTCTTCCATAGTGGAACAAAAGTAGAGTATAAAAAGGGTGAATCAATTGTGCGATCTGGTGATGAACCGCTCGGCATCCACTATATAGATGAGGGATTTGTGAAGGCCTACGCTATCACAAAATACGGCGAGGAGAATAACCTGATTGTGCGCCAACACGACGACATATTCCCGCTCATCTGGGCCTTTACTGGTCTCCACCGAGATATTACCTACCAAGCACTGAGTGATACGACATTATGGCGCGTCTCCAGGAGTGCCTTTTTGGAATTTCTGAAGACGAATGAGCACGCTATGACGGTGATACTGGATATGTCCATAGAGGCCTATCGATTACACTCCGAGCGCGTCATGACGCTTGAGTACCGCACCGTGAAGGAGCGGCTCGCTAGCTTTCTACTTACCCACGCGGAGCGTTTTAACGACGGTTCATCTAAAAACTTGGCTCTAAGCGCCCCAATACGTCGACATGATATTGCTAGTTCCATTAACGCCTCTCGCGAGAGCACTAGTCGCGCCCTCTCAGCTCTAGCTAAAGCGGGGTACGTTAACCTAAAAAGCCGCTATATCGAGATCCCCAATCCAGACAAACTCAAAGAGCTGCTCTAAGTGTATCGAGTAGCTCGTTGCGTTGATCTAGTACACGGCGCTGAGCTATATAACTAGCGCCCTCAGGGCACGACGGCAGTATGACATCATTATCTAACTCCAGTATAATCTGACCAATACGATCTGCTCTGTCACGTAATATCGGCCTCTCTTGGGGCGTACGATCTCTCGAAAATTCCATACATGAATTATACAACGCTCAACAAATAGAAGCGCTCGACGTTGCCTTTTTGACCAGCCACGGCACTATCAGACTTCTTCTGAACAACAAAAC
>JAGQNU010000018.1 GCA_020427905.1 Candidatus Saccharimonadota bacterium
ATTCATAAGTGCTGCCTTGCTCGCTGCGTAGGCTATTCCATCATATGCACCCACGAGCCCATCGGTGCTCGCGATATTACCCACAGAGCCACCGTCTGAAATCGCAGTGCCAATCGTTTGACTTAGTACAAACACAGCAGACAGGTTGACCTCCAGAGTTTCATCCCATTGAGACTCAGAGAAGTTATCCCAGTCATCTAGTTCAAGCAATCCGGCGTTATTGACAAGCGCAAACGGCTTGAGAAGAGCAAGCTCCTCTGCTAGCTTCCTGGTTTCTGCTCGGTTGGCAAGGTTTACTTTGTGGAAAACAATCCCGAATTTCTCCGTCAATTCACTAGCCTCTGCTTCGCCAGTGTTGTACGTCCCATGGACTTGGTACCCTGACTCTTGGAGTAGGATAGCGGTCGCCCGTCCGATACCTCGACTAGCTCCTGTAACTATAGCAATTTTACTCATGAGAATATCATAGCAAACCAGCACAAGGTCATAGTTCAATGAAATATGCAGCTGTTCAGTAGTCGCTAAGGTAGCTGTCGTTAAATCTACCCAATGTCTCCTCGACCTGCTGAATGATTTCAGGATATAGCCGATAATCGTGCGTGCAGTCAATCTCTAGGAACATCTTGGGTTCAGATACCTCATCAAATATAGGCCTGATGAGCTCCAATCCCGTGAACTCGTCACGAGTCGCGTGGACAAGTAGTTTCGGCCCCTTGAACGCCTTTAGTATTTCTCGTGGATTGTGTTTGGCGCCATCTTCGAAATACACGAGAGGGAGTTGGTACTTTCTTTGCTCCTTTGTCCGGACATCTCCAGGTGGCATATCTCTGGATTCTAGAAGTGTGCCGTCGATGATTTTGTCTGGCTCCGGGGGAGTCGGTGGCCCGTAAGCGGCATTTACCAGCACCAGCCCAATTACTACTGGGTTGGGTGATGCCAGCATGGCTGTGGCACCGCCACGACTGTGCCCGAGCAGGAGCGTAGGACGGCTGCCGAAGTGATCGATAAGCTCGTTGACTGCTTTCACGTAGTTAGTGGTAGTGTAGTTTTCTAGATCTCCTGGGCTGTCCCATGTGTAGGGCGGATCAATTGCAACTGTGTAGTAGCCTCGCTCTGACAAATAATCCAAATGGCTCACGAAGTTTGCATAATCTTTGGTATCTAGCCGGCCAGGTAGGAGCAGGGCGAGCTTGCCCGCATCCGGGTCGCCTTTGGTGTTCGCTGCGATCTGAAAACTCTTCGTCTGGATCAATTCCATGAGGTCATCATACCAAACACTAAAGAAAAAGACTCCGAAGAGCCTTTTAGACCTCACCTGGCGGGCATGGTAGAGTCGAATTGGAACCTTATCTGTGAGGAGTTGGTGAGGTGGAAGGAAGTTCTAGGGGTGGCTACTCTGGCAATGTAGTCTAGGGTTTAGGACTTGAACTTACGAGTTAGGAGAAGAGCTGAACCGAGAGTGAGGGTTGTGAGTGCGATGAGGATGTAAGCAGTGATGCTCTGGCCGGTGTTGGCAAGTGATGCTGTTGTAGCTGTCGTTATTGCTTTGGAGTAGGGGCTTTCGTAGGCGCCTGAGTCAAAAGCTGTGCCTTGTGGACGAGCTACAAGCCGAGCATCGGTGGTTAATCCTGCTACGGTGACACCTGCGTCAATAGCCGGGGAACCTTGCAGTAGGGCCATAGTAGGAACATAGCCTCCATTGTCAGCAAGTGGTGCAAGGAACGAGGCTAGGTTGGATACGTTGTTTTGGTCGGTGGGTTGAGTGAAGGAGTCTTTACAGGTGGAGTTATCATCGGACATATTCCCACCGTTACTAGTGAGTGTGGCCATGCCAACCCCAGCCCCACCAACGATGGGCCCTATATCTAAAGTGCCGCAGTTAATTGTTGATCCTGATGAGTTCGAGATTATCACGTTGCTGGCATTTAATTGCGACCGAGCTACATCACCATCGTTCTGAGCTGCCGCTATCGCAGCTACCACTGGAATATTAGCGGGCATGCTAGCTGGAATTGCAATATTGTCAACGGTTGCATTCGTAAGATTTAAGACAGGCGCTGGCAGACTGACACCATTGAAATTAACAACCCCTATACCTAGTACCATGCTAGTAACAGAAGTCACGTCTGCAACCGTAATATTAGACACATTGGCTGTAAACTGCTCACTGCCGTTCACAGTACCACTTGCAGCACCAAAAATGGCAGCTTGGCTAAGGCCGGTATTACGGATACGCGCAATCGTGACTCGGTCAACGGTTAGGTTTGTCTCTGACTGTCCGCTGTAGCCTACCGCAAGTACCTGAATACCGCTAGCATCTATGTCAAAGCCATGTATGTACATATCTGAGATGTTAATAGTGTTATCGTAAACGGTATCACTAGCAATAGCTAAGCCACGTATAAACCCCATCGAGTCAGCCACACCAGTGCCGTCAACTTCAACCCGAGAAACTGTTACTATCTCTGCATCATTAATCAGTGCAGCATTATCTTTAAAGGCAGTCACTGTAATATCTGCTAGGGCAAAATTTCCTGAAGCAAGATCCACATTCACCCCGGCCCACTGCCCATCACCATCAATGATTGTCTCCCCCATTCCAGCACCAGTGATAGTAACCGATTCAGTGATTTGGGGCAGATCCGCCGTCAACGTTACTGTCCCACTCGGTAGATTAATCGTGTCATCAGTCCCATAGGCACCCGTTTCTGCACAGTCAGAGTTGGTTTGGGCTCCATCGTTGATGTTCTCTATAGCTTCATCGAGAGTACAAGCGCTTGGATGCGTGTCTGTGCTAACGGTTATTGATGCCGCATGAGCCTGTGGTGCTCTCAGCAAAGTAAAGACTGCACCTGCAAGGATACCCATAGTAAGTAGTTTGAGGGTCTGTTTCATGTTACTCCGTATGTACACACAACGTATCTGTATTGTGGTTATGGTAGTAAGTATATAGTAAAAGAATTCACAAAAAAAGACCTCTGAATGAACAGAGGCCATTGTGCTTATGGTAGCCCATGTGGTGTCGAATTGGAACCTTATCCTATCGGAGTTAGTTGGATGGAAAGAGGTTATCAGGGGTGAGACAGGGTTGGTTTACTCTACGGTATGAGGCTAGAACTTCTATTTAATAAGCTGCATACCTAAAGCGACTCTGGCATTAGAAACATTTTCACAGACAGCAGATAGCAAGGGAGTCTTATGGCTTTCTGCGTAGTCGAGTAGTTCTTGTAGGCGTTTTTTATCTTCTGGATCATCACTTTTCACCAATCTAGACACTTCATCCATAGCGTTTGGAGTACCATCCATATAAGTTCTTATTCTGACCATCTCACCTGAAACTTTTGCCATTTGCTCACGAGCATAGCCTAGATGTATGTCGTCTTGGAAGAGTGTATCAGGTAGCGTGCCATCCTGTATAAACCCAGTTGCTACGTCTTTTGTCGCTCCGCCCCTAGAAGGATCGTACAGTGCATGTACCGCAAAAAGCGGAACGCTAAAAGATCTGGACATCCCAGTACGAGCAGGGTCTTCTAAGCCTATTGCCCATGCGGCGATCAAAGTACATGCATCTAGTTCATAAGGCGAATACTCAATTAGCTCGTCGACGTATGCATCAGCCCTATCGGTGTTTGTAGGAGTATGATCTCGCATAACATCTATATGCCTGCTCAAGATACTAATAAAGAGGTTATCACATTCACCTAAATGCGCACGCTCAACATCAATAGCACTTAATTCAGGCAAATTGTTACCTGTTGGATAGGTAGTCATATAACTATTATTACATTTTAGCCTGATATTTGCAAGATAGGGCATACGACCATACAGGACTCGAACCCAAATAACAGAGTTGGTTACTCTCACAAATCAAAAAGAGACTGGTCTTGGAACCAATCTCTATCCGTAACTTGCACTTGGTAGCCCAAGTAGTCTCACATTGGAACCAAATCTGTTCTGAACTCCTCAGGTGGAGGGACCTACTCAGTCTCCAACCTCTGCCCAAATACCCTGGCAGGCGGGACTAGAACTGCCCGAACGTAGTGAGGCATTCTATCCCGGCAACCCCTTTATCCCATCAGCAACATAATAAGTGCCATCAAACCCATCCCGGCATCCTCTACTAAACTCACTGTGCTGAGAGGAAGCTTTATGACATTCCCAAGACATGCGCAGTGTATGCCACTCCGTTTTTTGATTTCTTGAGTCACGCCCACAACACCCACCCCCATAATTACCAGAGTTACAGCATCTCGGTAAGCAGCTGCAAGGTTTAGCAGGTAGAGAACACCAAGACCCAGTTCAATAAACGGGTAAAGGTATGCGTATGGCTTGAATCGCTTAGCGATGACGTC
>JAGQNU010000019.1 GCA_020427905.1 Candidatus Saccharimonadota bacterium
TAACGGTGACACGCACTTCCCTGTTTTGTCTGAAACCTGGCACGAACTATCACGCGAGCATGTTAGTAGTGATAAGAAGAACCATTATGACTGCGATTTTGTATCCTACCAACGTGGCTACAAGTACATAGATCTCACAAAAGCACGTTCTGCTGAGCAGTACGAGCAGTTTAGAAGAATTGACATTGAGCGCGAGTGTCCGTTCTACCCAGATGCTATCGAGTCGGCCTCAGCAGAAGAAATGAATGTTGTGGCACAGGGGCAATACTGGACAGTTATCAAGAACATGATTCCGTATGCCAATACCGACTCACACCTTGTTCTTATAGCACATGACCACGTCGAGAAACCCGAGGACTTAACGCCAGAAAGCTGGGCTGATTTGCATACAGTAATCTCGGAGTATACACGCGATTTGCCATATGGAGGGATTGCGCTGCGCTTTGGTGATTTCACTCACACGGGCGCGTCAGTAGCTCATCTGCATGTACATATTATAAAACCAGAGGATGATCTGGACGAAGGCGCAAAAGTTAAATTCAAGATTTCGCGCTAGGATACTGAACGGGTTTTGTATCAGCCTGGACTGATTGAAGTGATACTCTTCGGATCTCAATACCCTGTGCGCGGAGTACATTCTCACCATCGGTCATTGAGTATCCATCCGAGAAGTACAATGTCTCTATGCCGGTATCTGCAAGCAACTTTGCACACACGGGGCACGGGAACGTACTAACAATGCACTTTGAGCCCTCAAGTTTAGTGCCCTGCTTTGCTGCCTGTGCTATTGCAGCAGCTTCTGCATGCTGTGCGTTCGCAACCTCAATGGCTGTGCCTCGGTATGATTGAGAGCGAACATCTCCATCAGTTTCCGCGCTATACTGAAATGGCCTGTATTGATTGTGTTGCGCACTTAAGACCCTGTTGTCATCAAAAAATACACAGCCGACCTGTCGCCACCAGTCAACGGATTGCCTTACTTCGCGATCGAGCACCGACTTCACGTGTGATGGAATCTCACTTGCCTGTACACTCTCAGTATCAACGTCATGCTCGGAGGCAACGTTAGTTCTGTCCCAGCGTAGAAACTGAGCAACTAGTTTTGCTCGTTCGGGAGATATCGAGAATCTCTCGAGTATGCTCATCGAGATGTCATCACGGGGCATAATAAAGTCTACATCAGGATTATGCACTAGCTGAGATAAGGCAATATCCCCAATTGGTCGTACTGCTCTGTGAAGATATGATTGTAGTAATTCAGCCGATTGATCTGGATTGAGCCGGCGTAGATCTTTTCTTACTCCATCCATTCCATTGAGCAAAGTATCATCCACAACGTGCATAGCAAAGGCAGAATCTGCATGGTGTTCAAAAAAATCAAGGTATCCGCGACTAATGACTGGTACATGCGCGACTATGTGCCGTTCGGCCATTTTTAGGCTCCTGCGTCGTCGTTGAATACGACGTCTATATGACTCTTAACATCTTCGATGGCTGCAGGGTCTAGTCTATCAACTAAAACAGCATCAATTGCACTCTCGATTCGATCATGGAGTGCGCCGTGCTGAGCGATGCCTAGGCGGCGCAAGCGAGCGGTCGTTGAGGTAGTTGCTTGTGGCGGTAGTACTACTACTCGATCTACGAATGCATTCTCGAGGGTTTTGACCTCTTCGTCTGTATACGTACCTTCGGTTGCAATGAGTGTATGGGGGTTTACTATGCGGATGAGTTGCCAGTGTGGGTCGTCAGCTCCTTTTAGGGTAAGTAGGTCTACCGGGCGTAAGTGGGACAACATACGGAGTCGCTCCTCCTCTTGTACTACCGGGCGGTTGTCACCCTTCTTGCGTCGAACTTTTTCATCGCTATCAACTCCAACAACCAAAAAGTCCCCAAAGCGACTCGCTGCCTCAAGGTACTGAGCATGGCCGATGTGAATGATATCAAATGTTCCGGACGTAAGGACTATTTTATGCCCGAGCTGTCGCATTGCGGTACAAATGGTCGCAATGTTATGTGGGTCTGGTTGAAATCGTTTATCGAAGTTAGCCCTGTCTGTATTAAGTACCCCTCCATCATGGATTTCTGTATCACCAACTTCAAGCGTGCTCGCTGCTGAGAGTATTCCAACCACGCGCGCTAGGACCTCATCTTTTGCTGCGCCACGCTCCAAAATATCTCGTAGTTCGCCAAGAGCAGCAAGGTGCTGCTCTGGTACTCGTAAATCTCCAATTTGTGCCCCAACTGTATGTGTACCCTCTGACATTGATGAACCTCACTTAAAGCCCACCGTTTTCACTATGGGTAGTATATCAAAGAATACACAGCTCAGCTACTAGCTTGTTGTGCTGACAGAGATGCTAGGACCCATAGTTGTGGTCATGGTCACCTTCTGGATGTAGGTACCTTTAACGCTCGAGGGTTTGGCATCAGCAATTGCCTTTAAGACAGTTTGTGCGTTTTCAGCAATCTGCTCTGGCTTGAAGCTCACTTTTCCAACTGCAAGGTGGATGATAGATTGCTTGTCTACACGGAACTCGACCTTACCGGCCTTTGCCTCTTTGACGGCTTCTGCAACTTTGGCGGTTACGGTACCACTCTTTGGGTTTGGCATGAGACCTTTTGGTCCAAGTACGCGAGCATACTTACCAAGCTTAGCCATGAGTTGTGGCGTAGAAATGAGAACGTCAAAGTCGATCTGCTCCTTATCGAGTTGTTGTAAGAAGTCATCCTCACCAACAATGTCAGCACCTGCCTTCTTGGCTGCCTCGTGCTGATCTGCTGGTGCAAACACTGCGATTCGTACCGTTTTACCCGTACCATGTGGCAACGCAACAGTTGCACGAATGTTCTGGTCTGCTTGGCGTGGGTCAACACCAAGATTTACGTGTAGCTCTACACTGGCATCAAACTTTACCGAACTTGTTTTAGGGAGGATCTCTGCAGCCTCTTTTACTGTGTATGTCTTGGTGGTGTCAATGAGCTCTGCAGCCTTTTTGTAACCTTTTGAACGGCGTTCAGACTTCTGTCGCGTTTTTGGTGCAGGTCCCTTTTTGACACCAGCTTCACTTGGGTCAACCTCACCTTTGGCAACCATTTCTTTACGCTCTTCCTTCTCTGCTGCCTCCTCGGCTTCTTTAAGGGCTTTAGCGCTGCGCTTGCCAGCTTTAGCAACTGGCGCCTTCTCGTCTGATTCTGTTACCTCTTCTGTTGTTGGTGAATCAGCATTTGCGATTGCAGCTTCAATCTCAGAAATCGTGTTCTTTTCTGAAACGTCTAGCTTTAACTTTTTAGCTTGCTCGAGTAATTCTGCTTTCTTTGCCATGTAGGCTCCTTTCGTGGTTCAAGCGGCCTTTGCCTCCCACAATTTAGTATTAACCTTCGATCTCTACTCCCATTGAGCGAGCGGTACCTGCGATAACCTTTTTTGCGCCTTCAATGTCATTGGCGTTTAACACCGACATCTTCTTTTCAGCAATTTCTGTGAGTTGTGCATCAGTGATTTTACCAACCTTATCCTTATGCGATTCAGCTGATCCCTTTTGAATACCAGCAGCTTTTCTGATCATGTCATCTGCTGGTTCCCCGATAACAGTGAAGTCAAAACTTCTGTCATCGTAGATTCTCAGATGTACGATGACATCTACGCCCATCATATCTTTGGTTTGCTCGTTGAACGGATTGATAAAATCCATCATGTTTAGGCCGTATTGACCAAGAGTAGAACCTACAGGAGGTCCTGCACTCGCCTTGCCGGCAGGAATGCGAAGCTTAAGGTTCGCGGTAACTTCTTTTGCCATTATTATCCTCTAATTTGTACTAAATATTATGTTGAAGCTCTATTTAGTGCGTAACTCGTCTATTTTATCACATATCCACTACTGTTGTCTAGCTCCTTTAAAAGCAGCATGTAGGCTTCCATATCTCCTGAATTTTTATCGATTGTAGGGTCCGTAATGATTGAGAACAAAAGCTGAGTAGCAGCACTAGTATCGATAGATGCAAGATTACGCAATTCGTTTGGTGTCGGGATGTTCGGGCGTTCTGTCCAATGCCCAAGTTCCATAACTATACCTTTTTGACTTGGAGGGCGTCGAGCTCTACTGGGGTCTCACGGCCAAACATGCTGACCAGCACCTTGAGCTTACCCTTAGCGGCGTCAATCTCGTTGACTGCGCCATCAAAGCCCTTAAATGGTCCATCAACGATGCTGACGACCTCGCCAACAGCGTAATCAATCTTGTGTTTTGGATCTTCGGCGCCCATGCGCTTGAGGATCTTTGAAATCTCATCTTCACCAACCGGTGTAGGTTCTGTGCCCGAACCAACAAATCCCGTTACGTTCGGTGTGTTACGTACTATATACCAGACATCCTCACCCATCTTCATCTGAACAAGTACATAGCCCTGGAAGATCTTCTTCTCAACGACTTTGCGCTTACCGTTTTTGATCTCGATCTGCTTCTCTTTTGGCACGATCACATCAAAGATCTTGTCAGCCATATCAAGGCTGTCGGCACGTTGTTTGATGCTCTCAGCAACCTTCTCCTCATAGCCCGAGTAGGTGTGGATTGCGTACCACTGTTTTGTTGAATCGTAACGTTTGCTCATCAATGCTCCTTTAAGCCTTAATTAAGAAAGATTTGTTTAGCGAGTTTTTTCAAACCTACATCAAGAAGTGTCGTGAATACAGAGAAGACTACCGAGAAGAGTATAACGACAAAGGTTAACTTCCAAGCCGTTTTACGGTCTGGCCAGGTTACCTTCTTGAGCTCTTTAAACGAGTCTACAAAGTAGCCGTTGAATGGTGAGCGCAAGATGTACTTGCGGAGCCACTTCCAAGCGCCCGTTTTGCGCACAGGCATCGTTATCTTATTGATAAAACGTACGATCGAGCTGAATAATCGCTTCACAACGTTCTGCTTGTTCTCGTCCATCTTCTTTGCCATGGTACTCCTGATGAAGTATTAAAAAAGAGCCTAATTTGGCCCAATGCGTCAAGTATACCTCATCTGAGGGCACGTATCAAGACTTCTTTTTTATTGAAGGCACCCGGATAGTAAATGTCGAACCTTTGTTAAGTTTACTCTCAACAGTTATCTCTGCTCCAAGTTTATGTGCAAGCTTAGCTGTCACATAAAGGCCGAGCCCGGTTCCGCTGCTCTCTCGAGTTCGGAAATCCTCAGACCTGAAGAACTTCTCAAAGATATGCTTCTGATCTGATTTGCTCAGCCCGATACCGGTGTCTGTGACAGAGAAGACGGCATCACCTGCGAGGTTGGATCTAACGTGAACAAGTACGGTGCCTTTTTTTGTGTATTTCAACGAGTTGGTGATGAAGTTCTGCAAAATCTCCCTCAGATACAGCTCCGATGTCCGTATCTTCTTAACGTCCTTCGCAGCACTGCCAGAGAGTTTTAAGCCTTTATCTTTGGCATCCTGCTCGTACTCGGGGACAATAGTGTGGAGCAGCTCTGCTGGATCGAGTGTCGAGTACTCAACCTTCACATCTGCACGTTCTGCGCGTGACAGTGTCGCTAGGTCGTTAATCATGTTTGAGAGAAACACAACCTGATCGTGCGCCTCGGTAAGGGCGGACTTGACTAACTTTTTGTCTGCCTTTTTGCCTGTGGCAAAGACCGCGTTGCTTATGTTGCCCTCTGCAATTGCAACTGGAGTTCTCAGCTCGTGACTGACAACACTAATGAACTCATCGCGCTCCTCCTCGAGAGATTTCTCCTTAGTAATGTCACGCATAATGATGATAAAGCCACTACCACTCTCATCCTTAAAACCGAGCTTAATCGAGGCAATATTGATGTAGATGTTCATGTGGTCACCCGGGGCGAACTCATGAACCAGATCAGTGTTAGTTGCCCCTGTTTTTATGTTCTCGAGCAAAGACGTCGCTTTTACGGATTTACCAGATGCGTTCTTGAGTTTAAGAATGGAGTCCAGAGACTTGTTGTCAAGTGTCTGATTGGTGTCAAGTAGCTCTAGTACCGCAGCGTTATAGATGATGATTTTCCCCTCGCCATCTGTTGCAACAACTGCCTCACCCATATTGTTAATTAGTGAGAGCAGCCGTTGCCTCTCAAGGGCCGACTCCTTAGATGTTTTATCTAATAAAACACGCTCTTCATCAGATATACGTCGATACTGGGAGACGAGTAGAGCTACGCTCACTGAGCCAACTATGTACGTAGCTGCAAGCACAATCCCGTGTAAGGTAATCACATCAGTAGACTTTGTATAAGAATACAAAAATACTCCAGCAAAATAAGCAATAGCAACCATAAGCCATCGTTTCCCGAATATCAAATCAACCGCAATGAGCAGAACAATGAATTGAAAATAAAAGGGTGTTGGGTATGGATCAAGAAACACAACAGCGAGGCTGATACAGAGACAGTAAAATACATATATCAGAGAGTGTGTTAACTCCGAGAGTTTGC
>JAGQNU010000020.1 GCA_020427905.1 Candidatus Saccharimonadota bacterium
TGGATTAATACCAGATCCATCTGAGCCCGCCAGTTGTTCACCAGATATCTTTAGAAGTACCCGTTTATACATTGCTATCAAGTGTAGCACAGCACATTAGTGGGTTGTATCCATTATCGGCATAGCGAGTTTATCGATATCATCGTAGCGACCCGTGCCCCTTGCACGAGTGAGGAGCTTAAGTAACCAACCGTTCTTACCAAACCACATAGCAACCCGAGTCAGACGCTCACGGTGCTCAAATGCGGACAGACCGCGATCCATTACAGACTCCCAGCCTACCTCAAGATCATATCGATCACGAAACTCTCTGGCCATCGCATGGTGATCGCCACCCCATAAGGCTGCAGTATCCCATAGATGACCGATAACGTCTTCTACGCGCACGAAGTCGACCACCGGTGCAAGCTCTCTCTTGGACTTGAACCCATGTCTAATCCGCTTCTCATGGAACCCCCAACACACAACAGTTACCACATCCTCAGGCTTAAATTCATCTGACAGAGCATCGACTTGATGTGGTGTGTTGAGAAGTCGATTATCCTCATTACGCAGTACTGTCAAATCAAGGCCATACTGCTCGGCTGGCGTATGAAGCTGCAGTGCATCACCAGTAGTCTGCGTATGGTGTGCATAACTTTGCTCACCGGCAATTACCAGCCGTTTTATACCACTATTAGTAGCTATATAGCATGCCGCATCGTACGCCATTAAGCTAAGACGAGAGGGGGAGATGACATGCTCTCCATCTTTAACCTCGCAACCAGAACTATACGTAAATGGTACGACGATAGGGTCAATACAAGTATCAGGTGAAGTTTCTGAGGTACGTCTCACATCTGTCATTTTATCGATTATAGCACCGTTATAATCTAAACAATACTATTGACATAAATGGTATAATAATGTAGAATTATAAGGTTAGATTTGCTCGTCGGTAACAGATCGGCTTGAGCACATCGTTCATTAACAAATCGTTAGTTTGCTTACAGATAGTATGGGCCGCAAAGTGCATGCGCGTGCCCTCCGCGGCCTATACTATCGTCTACCCGAGGAGGGCCAATGCTGATCACGCTCGTGATCCCGATTGTCACCTCGATCGTGATCGCCGCGTTGCTCTACTTCTTCGGAGGAAGCAACAGTTACGGCATCAAGATTGAGCTCACCAGAAAGGAACTGGTACTTGGGCTGGTGGCAACACTTGCTCTCAGCCCGCTGATCTCCTGGATTGGTGGCAAGATGGCCGTCGACGACGCAGTCGGTGGCTACAAAGAGTTCTGGAACGGCAGCATGACACTCGCTCTCAGCGAACGTGTGCCCTGTGAGCGAGATGGCAACTGCCGCCACAGCTACGACTGCGACGGCTACAAGGTCGTGGACCAGGCTGCGTATACCGATTCGGATGGCAACTACCACTCGGAGATTTCGCACACCGAGTATCACGATTGTCCGTACGCAACCGAGGAGTACAACTACTGGCTCCTCGATTCGCTCGGTGATACACATGAGCTCTGGATGGGCTGGTTCTCGACCAGCCCCCAGGAGTGGCGTGGCGGTCATGGCATCCCCAGTGATGTCGGTCGCGGCGTTCCGCCCGAGTGGACACGCATCAAGGAACTCATTGCCGAAGGGCGAGCTCCGGGCGTGACCAAGGAGAACACATACACCAACTACGTGCTCGCCAGCACAAACTCCATCCTCAAGCCGTTCAGCGCTGACGTCGAGCGGTACAAGGAGGAGGGGCTGCTACCAGCCCATACCGAGAACTGGAAGAGCCCGATGCTCAACGACTACACCGCCAACAAGGTGGTGTTCGTCGGAGATGCCCCGGGCAACGCCAGCGAGTGGCAAGATGCACTCGCGCGCTTCAACGGTGCACTCGGCATGGAGCTACAGGGCGACATGCACATCGTGGTGGTTCCGGCCGCCAAGGTGGACAACCCCGATGCCTACAAGAACGCCGTGAGGGCGTACTGGCAAGGCAAGGAGTTCGGCAAGCGTGCACTCGGCAAAAACGGGATCATCGTGGTGGTTGCACTCAACCGCAACGGTGACCGTGTCGAGTGGGTGCGAGCCGACACCGGCATGCCCACGGGCAACGGTGAGATGGAGACGGCGCTCAGCGCCATCTCGGACGTACCAGCCACCCCGTACACGCTGATCGGCGACGTCATGTCGAAGCCGAGTGGCGAGGAGGTGGAGTACATCCACGGCGATGGTGTCATCGAGAGCATCGTCTTCAACGATCACCCCTTCAAGCGCGCCTGCATGGAGTGCAAGGACAAGGGTGATACCGGCGAGTCCTACACGTACCTCAAGAAGGACGTGAAGCTCACCGGATGGGCGAAGTTCTGGATCGCATTCATGTCCATTTTCGCCAATGCCCTTGTCTGGGCAGTGCTGTGGTACACCGATCTGTTCGGTGAGTCACAGCAAGCAGAATCCAACATCCATCGGGACCGTTGGTCCTACTGACTGGTTAGGAGACCAGCCTTGACAGCAACCCAAACCAACAAGCCGGCGTTCGACTGGCGTGAATACAAGGGGTACATCTTCGGTGGCATCGCCGTCCTGGTGTTCCTCTCGATCATCGGTGTCCTCATCGTCAAGAACGGCGTGGTCAACGAGCGCAACACACAGGAGAAGGGTCTCAACTCGATGTACCTGTCGGCGCAGAACGAGCTCAGCTCGTGCCTCGACAAGAGCAAGCAGGCCGCCAACGTCACCACCGCGGAGGCCGACAAGCTCGAGGATGCACTCAGCGAGGCCATCAAGGGCCGCTATGAGGGCGAGACCACGGCGCAGTCCACACCAGGTGCGCTGTTCTCGGCCATCGTCGAGGACTACCCCGAGCTGGACACGTTCGACAACGCCTTCTCGCGGGCCTTCACGGTCATCGTGGGCTGCCGGGAGAACTACAAGAACGTCCAGAACCAGCTCCTCGACAAGCTCCAGAGCTACGAGAGCTGGCGCACGGGGAGCTTCACCAGCCGGACCTTCGCCAACGCACCCTCGGGCAACCTCGAGGCCCGCATCGGCAACAAGAAGGTCACTGGTCAGGAGGCCCTCGACCAGATGTTCACCATCGTCCTCGTCCAGGATGCAATCAACGCCTACGAGACCGGTGTGCTCGATGTCGACGAGTCGTTCGACACGAACGGTGAGGAGGGCGGCAACTAGCCGTCAAGTAAACTAACGATTCGGAGTGGCCGGTGAGTGTGTGCGCATGCAGGTGCGCCCCTCACCGGTCACACCGGTCAACATTAGATTCTAGGTACATTCAAGTTGTATACTAATAGATATGAAGATATACAGTTGGAACGTAAACGGAATCAGAGCAGTCATCAGAAAAGGTGAGTTTCAAAAGTTCATGGAGACTCATCAGCCAGATATCCTCTGCCTACAAGAGACCAAAGCTGAGCAAGGCCAAGCCGAGATAGATCTACCAGACTACGAGGAGTATTGGAACGCCTCACGAACCAAAAAAGGCTACTCTGGCACCGCCATCTTCACAAAAATGCAGCCAATCGCAGTCGTAAACGACATCCCAGAGGAGATCGTGAAATCTAACGGCCTCGAGGCAGATGGTTACGGCCACAGCAACGATGAAGGGCGCGTCATTGCCGCAGAGTTTGAGGATTTCTACGTCGTCACAGCTTACACCGTAAACTCCAAAGATGACCTCACTCGTATTCCACTCAGAGAGAAGTGGGATGCAGCCATGATCCAATACTGCGTTGAGCTCCAAGAGAAGAAGCCCGTGGTCTACTGTGGCGACATGAACGTCGCCCATACTGAGGATGATCTCGCCAACCCTAAGCCAAACAAAGGTAAGCGCGGCTTTACAACCGAGGAGCGCAGCGGCTTTGACAACTGGGTCGCTGCTGGCTTTGTCGACACCTTCAGAATGTTCACGCAAGGCAACGGCCACTACACCTGGTGGAGCCACTTCGCCAACTCCAGGGCCAGAAATGTTGGTTGGCGTATCGATTACTTCTTAGTCTCTGAGAGTATAAAAGACAAGGTCAAGGCATCGACCATCCACGCTGACCAAATGGGTTCAGATCACTGCCCGCTCAGCATCGAGTTTGAGTCATGACTCGCAAAGAGCTGACGCTACTATTTTTGGTCCGCGATGACGAAGTTCTGTTGGCCATGAAGAAGCGTGGCTTTGGCGAGGGTCGCTGGAACGGTGTCGGTGGCAAAGTAGAGGAGGGTGAGTCACTTGAGCAAGCTCTGATCCGGGAGTGCCAAGAGGAGATCGAGGTCACCCCAACTGCATTTGAAAAAGTTGCAGACCTAACGTTTAACGAGGTGCACGAGGATGAGCGCAAGATTATGCACGTTAACGTCTTCATTGGCACTGAGTGGAGTGGCGAGCCAACCGAGACCGAGGAGATGCAACCGCAGTGGTTTAAGCAGTCCGAGATACCCTACGACGAGTGCTGGTCAGACGATCCTTTTTGGCTCCCACAAGTCCTTGCTGGCAAAAAAGTGAAAGCTGAGTTCACCATGGACGACCACGACCAAGTCACCAACCACACTGTAGAGGAAGTGCAGGGATTTGATGAAGCGTAAGTTTGCGGTCTTTGATATTGATGGCACGTTGATTAGATGGCAGCTCTACCACGCAGTTGTTGATAAGCTCGCTAAGACAGGTGCGCTAGGCCCCGACACGCACCAGAAGATTCATGAGGCCCGCATGAAGTGGAAGCGGCGCGAGGGAGATGATGGTTTTTACGCCTATGAGCAAACCCTCGTGAAGTTATACGAGCAAGCTATTACCACGCTTAGTCCAGAAGACTTCGACACCACGACCAAGCAAGTAATTGAGGAGTATAAAGACCAGGTGTACACCTACACCCGAGACTTAGTTCAGAGGCTAAAAGGGGAGGGATACGTGCTGCTTGCTGTATCTGGGTCACAAAAAGAGCTCGTAGCAAAAATAGCCGATCATTATGGGTTTGACGATTTCATCGCCACCGACTACCGACGTACGTCAGGCAAGTTTAGCGGAGAAGTTACCGTTGCCAGCCATGATAAACGCGCTGCCCTACAAACACTTATAGAGAAACATGGCCTGACTACGGCCGGCAGTTACGCAGTGGGTGATAGTAAAAGTGACGCCGACATGCTCGCCATGGTCGACAACCCGATCGCCTTCAACCCAGACAAGAACTTATTCAACGAGGCCAAAAAGCACGGCTGGAGAGTTGTAATAGAGCGCAAAAATATGATTTACGAGTTAGACTGTAATGGTGAAACCTACCAACTCATCAACGGTCAATAAACTTGCTGTCTTTGATGTCGATTGGACGATGCACCCCGCGGCGCTTGGGACTAATTTTATTCATCAACTCTTGTTAGACGGCATCGTGAAGGCCGACTTTGATATCGAGGCCACCTACGCCATGTGGAGAGAGAACCCTGGAGACACCTTTATGTCTCACTACAAGGACTTGTTTACGAGTCTGATTGGCCTACATGAGGACCTACTGAGGCCAGTTGCGCACAAGGTTGGCGTTGATGCTGCACACAACCTATACGCGTACACGAAAACTGAGTTAAAAAAACACAAAGATGACGGTCGTTTTGTTATTTTGATTAGTAACTCGCCAAGCATGGCTCTAGAGGCTTTTGCGCACGAAATTGGAGCTGATGACTACTCGGGCGGTGACTTTGAGTTTGATACTTCTGGCAAACTTCACACTATGCACTCAACAAGCGAGCGACTCAAATCAAGTGAGTTAGAGCGCATTGCACTTCTACACAACCTTACTTTTGATGATAGCTACGGCTATGGTGACTCACGAGATGACATCAGTATGCTTGAGTTGGTTACACACCCAATCGCTGTCTCTCCCAAGCCTGAGCTTGATGTACATGCAAAAGCACACGACTGGGAAATCGTATATGTTAACTAATTGGATTAAGCAAACAGATAAGGCACTGTTTGAACAGTTGGAGTGGGATAAGCCCGAGCGCCGCGACCAATCGGGGCGCCTGCTCATAATTGGTGGGCATCTCCACAACCTCAACGCGCCAGGCAAAGCCTATGAGTATGTTCGCGAAGTAGGTATAGGCAGTGTACAAATCGCTTTGCCAAGCAGAGTGAAATCACTCGTGGGCACAACGCTCCCTGGTGCAGTCTTTTTACCCAGCACCCCGAGTGGGGAGTTCTCCCGAGATGGGCTGTCCGAGCTTATTGCACATGCCCAGTGGGCCGACACGATACTGGTAGCTGGAGATGTTGGCCGTAACTCACAGACCACCATGCTGCTCTCTGATTTACTCGCGCAGGTTTCAACACCCGCGGTTGTTACAAAAGATGCAATTGATGCACTCAAAAACACACCGGAGATACTCTTGGGCCGCAAGGAGACTACGATTGTTGCAAGCTTTTCTCAAATACAAGCTATAGCTAAACGCCTCAAAGTAGCTGAGGCGTTTACGTTTAGTATGGGTGTCGTCAAGCTCGTTGAGCAACTTACTGAGTTAATCACAAAATACCCGTCAAATATCGTCACACTTCACCAAAATACACTGCTTATAGCATCAAAAGGTCGCGTAAGTACAACACCACTCAGCGACAACAAAGAGCGCACATGGCGTACTAAAACCGCAGCAACCGCAGCCTGCTACCAAACCTGGTATCCAGACAAGCCGCTTGAGGCCCTAACACACGCAGCATTCTTGGTAAAATAGGGGTATGGCAGGTACGGAATCAATCGTGCTCGGCGGTGGCTGCTTCTGGTGTTTAGACGCACTGTATCGCCGCGTCAAAGGTGTCACTAACGTCACCTCAGGCTACGCGGGGGGTGAGAGCGGCAAACCAAGCTACTGGGATCTACATAGTCCTGGTAATACGCATGCCGAGGTTGTGCAGGTTACGTTTGACTCAAGGCAGATTGATCTGCATACAATTCTCGGTATCTTTTGGGCCATGCACGACCCAACAACACTCAATAAACAGATGTACGACGAGGGTCCAGAGTATCGATCGATAATTCTGTTCAACTCTAAAGAGCAAAAGAAGGTTATTGATCAATCAATTGAGGATACCGCCAAAGAGCTTTGGTCCAAACCGATCACCACTGAGATAAAGCCACTTGAAGAGTTTTGGCCAGCAGAGGACTATCACCAAGATTACTTCAACAAAAACCCTGAACAGGGCTACTGTCAGGTAATCATCAATCCAAAACTTGCAAAGTTCAAGCATAAGTTCTCTCATCTGTTAAAATAGTTGCTTTTTTATCAAACTCATTTTAGAATATATATCATGGCTACACCAGCGTTTCAGCAGCTGGCGGAAGGAAGGCGGCAAAGCTTTGACAAGTTAATAGATTTGCACGAGCGCCTTTCGCAATCAGTAGACCCGTTTATGCGTTACGCTGCGGGTTGGGCCGCTATGTATGCTGCCCAAAAGCGTGGTAGCGGTGACAGTGATGCGGCTCAATTACTAGCCGAGGAACGCTGGCGTGAAATTAACGGTAAGAATGTAAGCATTTATTACGGCGAGGATCCGAAGATTCTACATGTACAAGCGAAGCTTGCACTCGCCATGAGTGATCAACTGCGCTATGAACGAAAGCTTTGGACTCCACGTGAGCGACAAGAGACTGCTCGGAGGATTGGTGAACTAGCACATACACACCTTGGACAAATGACAGGTGGTGACGCACGAATGCGTGGTGAGCTCGCAGAGATAGCGTGCCTGCAAGTGCTCTGGCGAAATCATACCATTGATCATCTACCGATACTTAATGCCGTTCCTGCTGGA
Organism: Candidatus Saccharimonadota bacterium; assembly: GCA_020427905.1. Classification (GTDB taxonomy): domain Bacteria; phylum Patescibacteriota; class Saccharimonadia; order Saccharimonadales; family UBA7683; genus JAGQNU01. The sequence continues at coordinate 7,781 of JAGQNU010000020.1, forward strand.
CCCGCCAAAGACATGCGCACAGGTATGATCTCAGCATACAGCACCGATATATACGCATATCGACCAGGCAGCAGCAAACAATATAAGGGTGCAAATATACAAATGAAGTCGACCCTCCGGCCGCAACACAAAGATCGGTACGGAGATATTATGGTTTTAATTGGTGCAACTCCTGATTTCAGACTCCCCGGTGGCGGCAATAATGGTAGTAGCGTACGACGGATAGCATATACAACAGAGACGTGCCTTGACGAGACATACGTACGCGACCAGCTCCCAGAGCCTGACGCATACGCCCTCAACGCCTCGACACAGAATGTAATCTCAAAAACAATTCGAACGATTCGTCAGCGAAACGATTTGTCAGCTGACAACTCATAGACCTCTCCTTGTGGTGGGCGAGGAGAGAATCGAACTCTCACTCCGAAACCGGAACGGGATTTTGAGTCCCGCGCGTCTACCAATTCCGCCACTCGCCCGACACAAAAAGATGTCAATAAACCTAAACTCTGTCGAGGTGCATCGCTTTAGTTTAAAGCGTAATAATTGTACACTATAAGGGATAGATAAGCACGAGTGCAAATTAGTCATGAGTAGTGATTCTGATCGAAAAATTAGTCGAGACTCATCAGGTCGACCGCAACCCGGTCGGCCACCTATTGCGTGGCCACAGCGATCCACTCCACCTACTGACAATGATAGGGCTGCCGACATCGCCCGCCGCCACGTTGAACGCACCTACCTGAAGGAGGAGGCCAAAGAGGAGGCTAAGCCAAAATTTGAGACAAAACACGCCAAGACAGCCACCAAGCAGACCTCGCCCGCTGAAGTTACTGAGTCAACACCAGCACCCGCAAATGCTCCAGAAGAGCACATTATGCGCAATGAGCCCTTCGACATGGATCAGTATCACGCGGCCTGGCAGCAGTATTATCACCAGTACTTCTACCGATACTATGCCAACTGGTGGCAACAGCAGCAGCGTCAGCAGGCCAACCAGCCTGACTCAACCAACTCAGATGCATCTGACGCAAAAAATGTCTACGCGCCAACTCCTGACACGGTGAGCGATGAGCTGCGGGGCAAGATCAGGACCACGGTATCAAAACATGCCAAGCGGGTATCAGAGAGCAGTCACTTTAAGCCGCTGCTTGGTGCACTCTCCGTAGCGATCATCTTTCTCGGTATCAACTACAACCAAGTAATCGTAGGTGCCATCAAGCAATACGTCTCACCGGGTAACGTCGTTACCACGCCAGTAATCGTAGAGCCAAACGTCGGCAACACTGTTGGCCCAGACCCGAAGATTATCATCCCAAAGATCGGTGTCGAGGCACCGGTTGTCTACGACGAGCCACGTGTTGATGAGAACAGCTACCAGGCAGCTCTGGAGCGTGGCGTCGTGCGTCTGGGCAACACCGCTAACCCCGGCACCAACGGTAATGTCGTCATTGGTGGACACTCTAGCAATAACGTATTTAACCCCGGCAACTACAAATACGTATTTGTGAACCTCAAACAGTTACAGGTCAACGACATCTTCTACCTCCATTACGAGGGAGTGCGCTACACCTACAAAGTCACGGTTGCTAACAAAATTATCGCCCCCAACGAGACATCTGTGCTCAATCAAACCACCACGCCAACCGTAACGCTCTTTACCTGTGATCCACCCGGGACAAACATCAACCGGCTGATCGTACAGGCCGTGCAGATTGATCCAGACCCTAATGATGCGACCGTTAACGAGAACAAAGCTACCAACACAAGCAAGACCAATCCGCTCCCAAGCGTTGCCCCAAGTCTGTGGGATCGACTATTCGGCAACTAGCGGCACACGCTCCAGCACGGTTGCCTGCGTGTTAGAGATAATGCGGTAGGCGCTCTCTAAATCTTGACTATAAAAGAGACGTACGCCAGCATCTGAGGTGACAATCTCATTATTGTAGTTGCCGTCAAAATCGAGTAGGTGATTGGTAAGATTATCAGATTGAAATGCCAGGTGTGAGCCGTTCATCCACGTCACATCACCACTAACCGTGTCCGCAAGCGTAATGGTATTTGCACGGGTGTTCTCAAAGTCGTAGGTGAGCACCGTCTGACCAGAGCGTAGATATACATACTGGTTGTTTGGACTAAATTTAATGGTTTCAACAGATTCAATCGGTAGTAACACAAACGGGATCTGTCGCTTCAGTATTGGCTTTGACAGCGGGTCTTTGTAGACGCGAGCCAGCTTTTGATCGCTACTCGCCACCACAAGGTACGCGTCACTATCATACTCAGCATAGGCAATCTCTGGACGAGCTGCAGTATCAGCAAACGTCTCTAGTACAGCCTCAGTCTCTCCACGCTGCACGGTAACCTCAACCTGTGTACCATCCTCGCTCAGACGTGTCAGTGCCAGCAGATCATCACCGTACGATCGGAAACTGAGTATCCGCTCTGCAACCAACTCAGTTGTTGAGTCCTCAATGTTGTAGCGACGGAGCGTACCCTCATGCAGTCCATAGATAATCCGCGTTTCATTATCAACGTAGGTGATATCTGATGGTGGTGCAGCCGCAAACGCTGCAGTCATGTCCACTGTGCGATCAGGGTTATCAACGTCGATACTGAGCATGTGCACAGCACCGCTTGGTAATGTTTGCTGTGCCAACACATGCTTGCCGTTGAGTGACCAATCGATAAATGTGACCGTACCCAGCGAGCCACCCTCGCGCGTGACTGTATTTGGTAGCGTCACAATACTGATCTCTGGTTGCACTGGATCAAGCACAATGCGCCGAAGGTTAGACTCGTTTGCAACGTGGTACACCAGCTGTTTATTGTTATCCGCTTGGGTGATAGTTTGTGGCTTTTGGATATCAACCAGCGCCTCGGTGGTTAGCTTCTCTGGGATTAAAATAGGGTAGCGAACCTGCAGTACTGTTTGCGGCAGAATCGTCAGCTGCCGCTTCCAACCGATATAACCCGTGCGCTCAAGACTCAGCTCATAGGACCGTGTTGGCAGTACAAACCGGCCCGGCGAGCTGCCGTCCTCTAACTTGCCGTCAATATATATCTGTGCGGCCTCTGGTTTGTTATCAACAAGTAGCAGCCCACTTTTGACAACCTCGCCGTCACGGTTAAATCGATAACCAAGCGCCACAAATAGCAAAAGGGCAGTCGTAATCACCGAGAGAATAATGATTGTGGCGTAGGCCACAACCCTCATAACAACGGCTCGATTTTTTTTAATATTCACGCGATGCACCCCTCTATGATACCACTTGCGCTATCGGTAGTTGAGCGGTAGTATTGTAGATAGTTATAAAGCGTGAGCGCTTTAGAATTTAGGGGTATGAAAGCAAACAATACTATACAAATTAACGGCAAACTCTACGATGCACGCACCGGAGAGTTATTGAATTCGACCACTAAATCTTCGGCAAAAAAGGCAAAGGATAGCCCCGCGCCAACACCCGCCACGTCTTCTAAGCCAACACAATTGGCCCATGGTAATGGCAAGATCGACGGATTCTCGCGCCACCCTAAAGCCAAGCACACTCCTGCGCCAACACCCAAAACAACCGCTAAAAAGGCAGCGCCAGCACAAAAACCACAGCAAACAGCTGCAGCGCGCAGTACTTCACCAGCTAAGCGCCACCTCAAACACTCAGCCACGCTGCACCGATCCTCAGTTAAAACACCTCATATCGAGGCACCAGCAGAGGCCAAGAGTACCAAGCTTGAGCACAAGTCATCGTCACCATCATCAGATAGACGTCGCAGAGCTCTCAGTAGTCCGCAGTCAAGCGCCATCTCAAAGTTTGGCGGACACGCTACATCTGGACATTCAAAACCTGCGAGTAAGGGCGAGCGATCTGCTAATCTCTCCATTGCAAATATTGCCAAGGCCGCAGAGAAGGCACACAAGTCTCACCAGCCGCAATCAAAACACCACGAGCTCATTGCCAAGACCCTTGCCGAGGCCAACCCCCACACACACTACAAAAAACATACCGTGAAGAAGCAACGGAAGAGTTGGTACCTTGCATCTGGTGTCGCTGTCGCAGTTGTCCTGGCGCTCTACGTAGCCTACCTCAACGTACCAACACTCTCCATGAAGGTGGCCTCATCTCGTGCTGGCTTTGCTGCCACACTCCCTGGCAAAACACCATCTGGCTACAGTCTGCGCGGTCCAATCGCGTATAGCCCCGGTCAAGTAGTGATCAACTTTGCCTCAAACACCGACGGCCGTCGGTTTAGTATTCAGCAACAGCCAACCACATGGGACACTGCTGCCTTAAAAGAGAACTATGTAGCCAGGCAGACATCTGGTGATCCGCTAACATATCAAGATAGTGGCCTGACCGTGTTCTTACTTGGCGGCGGTGATGCAGCCTGGGTCAACGACGGCAAATTCTACACCATCAAAGCCAGCAACTCTCAGCTCGATACCAAGCAAGTCCTCGACATCGCCACCAGCATGTAGTAATGCTACCCCTGTTTTGCTACAATCATACACAATGAGTAAAAACGTTAGAACTCGTTTTGCACCGAGCCCAACTGGGTTCATGCATGTTGGTAATTTCCGCACCGGTTTATTTGCCTGGCTCGTGGCGCGTCACGCTGGTGGCACGTTTGTTCTACGCCTAGAGGACACCGACAAAAAGCGTGAGGTTGAAGGCTCCGCCGAGCACATTCTCGATTGTTTCAAGCAACTTGGTCTCAATATAGACGAAGGTGTTGAAGCTGG
>JAGQNU010000021.1 GCA_020427905.1 Candidatus Saccharimonadota bacterium
TGCCAGTGCGCCGCAAGGTCTTGGTGGGCCAACGCAAAGCCGGTATCAATCACAGCAACCGTCACGGAGCTACTACCCGTTGTGGTGTTCCAGGCACTCGGTGCATTGACTGCGTCAAAGTACCAGGCGGACCCATAGTATGGATCATTTGGCGTATCGAGCAGATAATACCGCTTCTGAGATTTTTCTCCACTCTGTGCCACCCGCTGTTGTGGTGTTAAAGAGCCCTTGGCTGATGGGCTTGTTTTATTGCGAGTCGCCCCCTCACTTGAATCTACATCTGAGCCGTTAACTGCAGTTTCGCTGCCAGGTGCTTGAAGCCGGGTTATTGGCACGAATGCGCGGGAGAGCACGACCATGCTTAACACTGCCAAGCCGGCAGTGAGGAGTTTAATATGTTGTGCGCGTTTTTTCATCATTTTTGTTTAATAACGCTTATGCACAGTATACCAGATTAGGGGGTTATTGGCTCAAGATACTCTTGCACCAAGTTGTTGAAGTCGCGCACCTGCTGGCTTGGCCAATACCAGTTATCCCGTGAGCGCGCCACCCATACTGTTGAGCCACCCCAGAGGCAGTAAGCCACAATAAGTATCCCCATGACTGATGCAAGCCACCCCATTCTCTTTTTAGCCGAGACAATGCGTATCGCCTGTCCCATTACAACGAGCATCGGCAACACCAGCGGTAGAATGTAGCGTGCCTGAATGGCATAGGCCCGCTCATACTTGAGGTAGAACGCAAAGTTAAACACCCAGAGCGACATCACCAATCCAGCGAACGACAGTAGAATCAATCGATTGAACTGGCTGTTCTTTAGAAGCTGTGGCAGGGCGACGAGTAACGCGAGCAACCCTGCAGCCAACAGGATTCTACCGACGAAGTAGCTACTGCGTGCCAGGCCTGCAAATTCATAATGCCCGTACGGATCGGGTTTGTTGAGGTTATCGGGGATAATGTTAGCAAAAACTGCAAAGTAGCCTTTGGTGATAGTCTTCACCCAGTGCACACTGAAACCAGTGACTCCACCGTATGGCAACTCACCCGTCTTGTCTGCCAGCGCGTTTTTATTGCGTCGCCACGGACTGTACTGCTCGCACACTTCAACTGACTGCACACTATCGCAGCTGACCTTCACCTCGTGGTACTTGATGACGTTGTAGCCAACTCGCTCGGCAAATAGTAGCGTAACGACTCCGGATGCTGCCAGTGCCACCACCAGCACACGGCCGCCCGGTTTGAATGACTTCTTAAGCTTTACCCATAGCTTCAGCTTGTATTGAACAAAAAGTGAAAGTAGCACAAACCCCACCACTGCGCCAAAGATAACAATGAAGTTAAACTTTATGAGCGTAGCCACCATACCCAGCGTCACTAACCAGATGAGATTCGTGGCTTTCAGAGGTTTCTGAATAGATTTAAGCGCATATAGTAAGACAAGCGGCGTCAGCATAAACATGGCGTTGTCATAATTATTCTGCGCACTCAGCAGCGGTACTATCGGCGTCATCACAAACACCAGCGTGGCAACGTTAGATATGCCGTCAGAAATCTTGGCGAGCCTGAAAAGTTTTCTAAACAACACAATGCCCGTTACCACCATGCCAAGATTCATAATCCTCAGCACAATAATCTGAATCGTTTGACTGTCAGTAAACAGACCCACAAAGCGGTACGGAAAACTCATGAGGTAGTGGTACAGATATGCCGAGAGCCGCGTCACATCACCGTACACGCTCATCTCTGGCGGCTGCCAGGTGATTATTGGCGACCACTGCTTAGCATAGAAGTCGATAATGCCAACATGGTAGTACTCATCGAACGGCAGCAAATTGGAGCTGAAGACCAGCCAGAGCGTATGCACCGCAAACAGTGCTAACACGCCATAGAAAAACCACTTGCCAGCCACTATCCGTTTTATACGCGAGCTCACCCGCCAATACCATCGCTTCATTACCCCCAGTATACAGCCTGGTGGTTTGTAGTTCATAGTTCATAGCTCGTAGTCGGTGGTCCATGGTCCCCAACGTCGCAAGAACCCGAAGCGGAAGCTGGTGCTAGCACCCGGAAGTCGAGGACGTGCCTGAATCTGCCCGTGGCAGATGAGTCCCGCAGACTACCGAGAGATAGTACTAGCTGGAGCATCGAGTGATTGCACCACGTTGGAAGTTTTTGCTCCTTTTTCGTAAAAAGGAGATTGAAGAGTGCCCGTGTTTTACCCCATATCATCAAAACGGTATACTAATGTTATGAAGATTTTCGTCCAAGTCCCCTGCCTCAACGAGGAGAAGACCCTCCCCGCAGTTCTCGAGTCAATCCCAAAGATTATCAACGGCGTGAACGTTGAGTGCCTCATCATCGATGACGGCTCTACTGATAAAACCGTCGAGGTCGCTAAAAGTTATGGCGTACAGCACTTTGTCATTCATAAGCAAAACATGGGGCTAGCCCGCTCTTTTCAAGACGGTGTCGACTACGCTCTCGCACACGGTGCCGACATTGTGGTGAACACTGATGGCGATAATCAATACCCGCAAGATCGTATCGATGATCTCGTCCAACCAATCATCGATGGAGAAGCTGACATTGTCATTGGTGATCGCCAAACCAGTAAGATCGCTCACTTCTCCCCGTTCAAGAAGTTAATGCAGCGCTTTGGTAGTTATGTGGTGAACAAAGCCGCCGGCACCGAGCTCCCCGATGCTGCTAGTGGCTTTAGAGCCTACAGCCGCGAGGCACTCTACCGCCTGACAGTTGTCACCAAATTTAGCTACTGCATGGAGACGATTATCCAAGCCGGCAACAAAGGCATCCCGATTACCAGCATCCCTGTGACAACAAACAAGAAGACGCGTGAGTCTCGCCTCTTCAAGAATATCTGGCAGCACATGTTTAAATCGATGGGCGCCATTTTGCGCAGTTACTTGATGTATAAACCATACGTCCTCTTCACCACGCTCGGTGTCACCTTTGGCGTGCTCGGCCTCATCCCCTTTGTCCGCTACCTCGCCCTCACAATTAGTGACGCACCCGGCAGTCACCTCCAGTCACTGTTACTCGGTGCCGTCCTTATGACCGGCAGCTTCCTCTCGTTTGCCCTCGGTGTCCTAGCAGACCTCATCCGCATCAACCGCACCCTGCTCGAGACCCAACTAGAAGCCACCCGCCGCTCTGCCAAGAGCTGAGCTGTGTATTAGCTAACGGGCTATTTGCCCGAACTGTCTCGCTCTAAGTCTCTTATTTCGGGCAGCTCTTTAAACCCCGCTGACTTATATGTTGCAACCGCACCGATATTCGCACTGTCAGTGCAAACGGTTGCACTTGATGCTCCCATCTCACGAAGTGCTGCTGCAGCCGCAAGCGTTACAGCTGTACCATATCCCTTACCTCGATATTTTTGATCGACACCTAGTGGCTCAATGAGCCCGGGTTTGCC
>JAGQNU010000022.1:0-2789 GCA_020427905.1 Candidatus Saccharimonadota bacterium
GAACCACATCAAAAATTTTGTTCTGTTTGAGAGATACCGGGGCTGGCAATGTTCGGCTCAGTGACGTAACCAGGTTATCTGTCTTGCTAATCTTGCTTGATGGGAAGTGATACAGACTCGCGAGTTCTGCGGCAGATAATATAAGGGACTGTTTTTGAAATAGGTTTGGTAGACGCTGAGTGGCTAGCTTTGCGCGGTAGTTTTTTAGCAGTGGCAGCCGCGTCTTAGCACGCAGTGCTTGGTATGGTGGTACTGAGTAACTATCCAGCGCTGAACGCAGTGTAGCTAAGTGATGCTTACACTGACCGCTTGTAACAATGATACGCAGGCTCACTTGAAACAGTGGCTGTGTGACTTTTTGATGCATTGATTCCATGAGCTCAAGCTCAAAGGCACTCAGGGTTCGAGCTGGCCGTTGGCGCTTCATAACCTGAGCCTGAAACTGGGCATCTTTGTTTGATTTGTCTGCATGGTAACTAGCAGTCGTGCCGTTATACACCTCACCAACCAAGTCAGTTGCACCAAGCATTGCGCTACCAAACACTTCGCTTACTCTACTGAAGCCAGAAAAGTGACCGCGTTGTACTCGCCGCAGAATATCTTCGTTTCCTAAGATTCTGCGTGACAGCCGCACTGCCTCATTTAGCTTTACGGGCATAATGACCAGTTGCATTGTTATCTGTTCATTATCACTGAGTTTTGTCATAGCGGCCGTTACATATGATAGTGGATCGTGCTGTTCAAACCCTTTTGTGAGTGTCAGCGGCAAAACATAGTGATTATCTTGTTTAAACTCAAGGACTTGACCTGCTTCACGTGGATCGTAGTCGACAACTTTAACTTTGGCATCAGGAACATAGGCAACGATGGCCTTTTGAAGATTGTCTGAACGATTGTGCTCCACCTGCATAAGATAGCGGATACCGTCGCACTTGGTTGAGACAATTTCTAAACTCATCACTGGCGTACGACCAAGGAGTTTGTCTTTGATGTGCCGAGCAGCTCTGAGTCCATGAACCACTGAAAATAGTTGTACAGTTGCTTCTGGTGTTTTGGCAATAGATGCTGGTGGCGTTAGTTCAAGCCAGACCATATCACGGCGTTTTAACTGCCGACGATTAAATAGCGTGATGCATATAAACGCTGCGTAACCAGAGAGTAAGACGACTACGAGAAGCATAATTCCTATAAGCACATACTGCACTATGGTAATGAGATAGCTTGCGGATTCCATGATGCGTCTCCTTTCTTGCCATGAATGAAGGTATATGACGATGCCGCAGCTGCCGAGAATGTCCGTTTACTAACAATGTTCAGGCCAAGGAAGTTCATCTCAGATATTGTCCATTCTCCAGACTGACTATTAACATTTGCTACGTATGCAACGTGTCCCCACGTACCCGCGTCTGTTTGAAATACTGCACCAACAGCAGGCGTATGGTTGACTTCGTAGCCGTCACGGATTGCTCTATCATCCCAAGTATTTGCGTTTCCCCAGCTGGTTGGTATTGGATAACCCGCCCATAGTCTCATTGCAAACGCCCAATATGTACAGTTGCCCCACGCGTAGGTATCCCCCTCTACTGGCCCGCCGGTGTAAAAGCCCTGCGACTCTGCCGCTGCTAGGCTTGGTACACCAGACAGAAATGAGACAACACTCTCTCCCATCGCAAAGACGGCTGCAAATGGCAGTGCTACTACAATTGCCATGGTGGCAAATACTATGGCGGCTTGCTTCTTGAGGTTACCGCCTGTCACCACATTAAAGGCAAGCAGGCCAACGTTCATGCGTAGAGCTCCGTCGGGTCGGTCGTAATGAGAGGATGTTCTTTTTCTGATGCTACGACTTTAACTGCCACGTGGTTTTGATCAGCAATAATCAGCGCATCACCCCGTTCACACGTCAGTAAGAATTGTTGCTCGTATTCGGACAAGTTAAATTCACTAACAACAGTCTTAATTGTCGTCGTATCTTGGCGCATGAGAATACGTAGTGCAGATTGTGAGGCAATAGCACGACCATAATCACTCTTTAGAAAGTCATCTGCTTGTTGAGAGATAAACGATACACCGAGGTAGTATTTACGAGCACGACGGACGAGACCGGCAATGAAGCGGGCGCTCTGCTCTTGCTGGAGTAACAACCAGCCCTCATCAATGACGAGCATACGTTTTTCAGGCTTGGCTTTCACTTGGTTTTGAATGAAGTTCGAGATAATCAACATCATGATCGGCCGGAGGTTGGCTGGCATATCTTTGATGTCAAAGATTACTAAACGATTATCGAGCTTGATGTTCGTATGGGAGTTAAATATCTCAGCACTTGAGCCAGATATGTATTTCTCTAACCGTTCACACAGTTGCAACTGTCCAAGACCATGGAGTTCAGCATAGAGATCTTCAAGTAGTGGTTGCTCATTTTTGGCATCCTTATAGACTTTGAGGATTGCTTTATCTACCGCTGCTTTCTCTCGCTTATCCAGTCCTTCTGCCATGAGATCAATCACGGCGGTTAAGTCTTGGACGTGCTCAGCAAGATCAGCCTTGGTGTGGAACGTTGAAGCGAGATCAAAGGGGTTAATCTTTTCTTTACTTTTGGCAGACAGCTTAATGTACGTACCGCCAACCGTCTCACTGAGTCGTTTGTACTCACGTTCAGGATCAATCACCAAGACTTTTGTGCCCTGCATGAGCTGACGGAGTATCTCTACTTTGGTAGTGTAGCTTTTACCCGAGCCAGATTGAGCAAACACGATTGAGTTCGCATTGTGTAGACTGAACCGATCTAA
>JAGQNU010000022.1:2844-5406 GCA_020427905.1 Candidatus Saccharimonadota bacterium
TCTGAACTCATAAACGGAAATGTTAGAGCCGCTGAGCTACTATCCAAGTTTCGCTTTTGACTCAGCTGGTCTTCACCGCGTGGCAGAATTGCTTGCAGCGCTTCGAGTTGTTGATAGCGAGCAACTTTAGAGTAAAACAGTCGTGCAGACATAGTGGCTTCAAGCAGCTTAGTCGTTTTGTTAAGTTGCTCCAGGCTATCTGCCCGTACGCAAACATAGATAGACATCTGGAACAGCTTCTCTTGCCCACGTTGGATTTTGTCTCTCAGCTCAATAGCAGACTCTAAAGGATCGGTCACTTCTGAACCAACGATCTTACCAGCTTTCATCATGGCACGGCGAGTAGATTCAAGCTCAGTAATTTTACGGTGTAGTTTTGGCAAGGCATGGAGCGCATTGACTTCATGTAAGTGGTAGCTAATGTCCGTATCATGATTGAAGTTAATCAGGCTATCTATCCAGCCAGAGTTGGCCACAAACGGAAAACCAGAAATATAGAGCGTACGGATATACACCCCATCAATTAAAAGGTAGTCTGTATTTTCTTCTAAGGCAGCGTAGCTCAGAACATCAACGGCATCTTGTTCGCCAAAGGTTAGGCTGAGTTCTCGTTGTTTTTCTTTTTTAGCAGCTTTGCGATTCTTAATCGGTGTTGGTAATCGACTCATCGGTTATCCTCTTTCTCCACTAAGGCGGTGTGTATAAGCCTGAGAGCTTGTTCAGTTAGTGGTTGCACCTTGGCCTGAGCGGGACTGTAGAAGCTGTAGAACAAATCAAGAATCTCAAGACTACTCAGTTCACGAGTGTGCATACCGATACGGGTCATGCCTTTGGCGACAATGTCGAGCTTCAGGTTTAACTGTTCTTGCACTAGCTCGAAGTCAGTTTTCTTGCCCGCTACATACGGGACAATCAGGTAGAAGTGTCTGGTTAATATTTTGTTGCTGGTAATCAGAGAGCGGATAAACTCGTCATAGTTTTTGAGTTGGTCACGATAGACAGGTTCTGCCTCACCATCAAGCCGCTCAGTGAGGTCTTCAAGGTACTTATCCATGTCGATCTCACGAGTACGGATTAGGATTTGTAGACTCGTGCCGACAGAGTTGAGGAAACTTTCATAGGTGTCTATGATAGCGTCTTGCTCTTCTTCACTCTTGAGCTCAAAGTTCAACGCTGATACTTGCAGTACTGCTCGGTACTGGTTATTGGGCAGGATGAGGATGCCATCACGGACACCCTTTATGGCAATCTGTGATCTACTACTCTCTTTAGTCTTCGACTTCTGTAAGGCGAACATGGAGGCCTCCTTTCTTGGTCATCTCAAAGCGCAAGTTACTCTCAGGTTTGTCGATGGTAGCGAGTATTTGCGCGGCTTCATGGAATGCAAGTTTTGGTATGGTACGCGGTTGTTTGGCAATAGATTCTTTTTCTATTTCTTGTGCTTCTGGCTGATGTGAGCGGTAATCTTCACGGTAGGCAATCACGTTCTTATTAAATAAGTAGTACTTCGGACGGAGGTTGTAACGCATGATTGTTACCAACCACAGTAAGATAATCTTGCCTTTAATACGGATCGCTAAAACCCCCGAGATTATTGATAGACAGACGATAACAATGTACTTATACAGACTGCCGTGCATGAGTGGTGGCAGCAGAATAAAGAAGCCTGCGCCAACAAAGACCGGGATAATGAACAATACCAGCTGAGAGAAACCGAGGTTGCCCATGATGCGGTCTTCGACAGTAGTAACTTGTGCGGGTACAACAGTGGCTTTCATTACTTCGTCTCCTTTTCTTTACTTGGTTTGGTTTGCAGTTTGGCTGCTTCTGCTCGCGGTGTTGGCTGGGGTGCTTCGGTTGTAGTGCCCGTCTTTGGCTGCGCCGATTGATTCTTTTGAGCCGCCATTTGCCGGTTGCCACCCGGCTGCTTATACGTACTGGTGTTGTTGGTTTGTGTGCTACTACGGCTACTGGTTTTACTTGTTGTCGCTGCCTGGCTTGCGCTACGACCAGTCGCCTTGCCTGCGGCACTTGAAGCAACAGCACGACCTTTGCCAGTCAGATAGCTCACGCCGTTCATGAATTGGCCACCAAGTTTGCGAGCATTTCGTGCACCCATGCTGACATAGCTAAACTGCATCATGACACCTTGAGTTTTCAGCAGCGTCAGCACAGTAGCCAGACCAACAACCATAGACATGAGAACATTTGGTGCTTGATTATTAGTCCCCTCCGCCATCGACATACCAGTAAATAAGGTAGCGGCGAGCATCAGGGTGACGACATGAACGAACAAAACGAAGATTGTTGTAACGTAAGTTTTAACTGCTGAAACCGAGAAGTCTCGGAAGCTTGGCAACAACCACATGGCGATCACTAATGGAGATAAGACTGCTCCGAGGAACAGGACAACTAGACGGCCAACGTAGTAAATGAGCAGGATAACTGCGAAGATGAGAAACGCTAGCATGACCAGAAGTGCCGCCGCTCCCTGACCACCACTTTCTTTAACGACAGCAGTTAATGTTTCCCAGACAGAGCTTGCGCCGCTGACTTTGGTAA
>JAGQNU010000023.1 GCA_020427905.1 Candidatus Saccharimonadota bacterium
AGTTTGAATTTCTCGAGCTCTGACTTCTGGTGTTTCATGGGTTTGTTACTCATGTACTCCCATATTAGCATAAGCTAAATAAGTTGTCAATATGTACAGACTTCGACCTTTATTACTAAATATTTAAGTCCGACAAGTCATAATCATAGCATGAGGTGCATTTTTAACGCAATAGGTATGTGGACAACCTGTGATTTCTTGTGTATATAACAGAGGTAGTATATACTTATGGCAATGTACACAATCTCTCAAAACATAGGCGCTTTTGGGCGACGCGGCGAGCTTTCTGTTCGTGGTTTTACCGTCAAAACACCAACTTTTATGCCCGATGGCACACGAGGTGCTGTTAAGTCGCTGACGCCCGAGATGGTTCAATCAACGGGTGTGGGTGTAGTGCTTGCCAATACCTACCACCTTCATCTGATGCCGAGTGAGGATACGGTGGCTGCGTTGGGTGGACTCCATACCTTCACAAACCAAACTCTACCCCTGTTAACTGACTCGGGAGGTTTTCAAGTTTTCAGCTTGAGTCATATCAACAAGATCACCGAGGAGGGGGTTGAGTTTAAAGATCCACGTACGGGTGACATCATCTTTCTTTCACCAGAGAAGTCGATACAAATACAGATGAAACTCGGAGCAGATATGCTGGTGGCCTTTGATGACGTCGTTTCACTTGACGAGAAGGGGAGGGCTCGTACACTCGAGGCGTTTGAGAGGACGCATCGTTGGCTGGAGCGCTCGATAGCTGAGTATGACCGTCTGACGGCAGGCATGAGCGACGAGGAGCGACCTCTGTTGTTTGGCGTGGTTCAGGGTGGTCTTGATAAGGATTTACGCAAGAAAAGCCTAGAGATTGTACAAAAATCATCGGTTTCCGGTATCGCTATCGGGGGTTTATCGGTTGGTGAATCACGCGAGGAGATGCACGATATGCTCGAGTTTCTGGCGCCGCTGTATGACGACTCTCCGCGACCACGCTTTTTACTTGGGGTGGGTGACCCAATTGATCTGAGAAAGGCACTCGAGTGTGGTATCGATATGCTTGATTGTGTGTTGCCCACCAGGAATGCTCGGCATGGCTCGGTGTGGGTGAGCGGGGATACAAAGATGAATCTTAAATCCGAGGTGCACGCTCTTACAACAGAGGTGATTGAGCCAGGCTGTGATTGTTATACGTGCGCCAACGGCTTCTCACGCGGCTTTCTACGCCACCAGTTTAAAGTAGGTGAGCCACTAGCGGGCACACTCGCCTCAATCCATAACATCCGCTACCTCCAACGCATCTGCGAGGAATTTAAATAGAGTATACTGATTTGTAGTATGGCATACGGTGATAGAGAGCAATTCGATACGAGAACAGGTGTAGGCCCGGGTGGCGTAGTAATAATGGAAGATGCTGAATGTGGGCCGCAGTCACCTGACCTGTGGAGAGAGCCGCCGCTTCCTGAGGATCCAAATTTGCGTGCGCGCAGACTTCGTATCCGAGATCTATTGCATAGGAGTGCATTTGTAATGCCTGGCTGGGATGAGGCAACTCAGGGTCGGAGTCCTATACCCTTTTTCGAAAAGTCTCCAGATGAAGTGGCGCTAATGCCTGATGCACTTAGGGCGAGCTATCTTGCGGAGAGAGCTGCGGCTGCAGATCCACGTTCAGGCCCACGGCTCGTACCATACGTCCCACAGGCAAGAGAGTAGATTGCTGTTTACCTCTGTTTTTGGTAGGATAGTATCTGTCCAAGAAGATACGGGCGATTAGCTCATTTGGCTAGAGCGCAGCATTGACGTTGCTGAGGTGGGAGGTTCGAATCCTCCATCGCCCACCAAAGTGGTACAATAGACGATAAGTGGTGAGGCGGCGTAACGAGCCGCGGAGCTTCGTGAGAGCGATCGCAACACACGTAAACTGATGCGATAAGAGTAAACGCCAAGGTGGAACCGTCTTGCATCGCGCAGGACCCGAGGCACGCTAACAGATGTAAAAAGCATCTACAGGCGTGTTTTTGTATTAATAGGAATAAAGTATGCCATCTCAACCAACACAACACAGTACTTATGAGACGTTACCCACCGACGACAAAATACTTCTTAAGGCAGTGAAGGCGTCTGAGGCCGGTGCCTTGTTCGAGCTAGTCGACTTTAATCGTGACTATCTGGCCGAGTACTTACCCTGGGCACGAGGTAATACACGTGAGGATTCAGCTACTTTTGTTCAAAAGGTACAATCTGATCGTATGAAGGGCGTGGAGTATGGTTTTGGAATATACTATGACGACGTGCTTGCTGGACATATTAGCTTGATGCATCTTGTAGATGGCAAGACTCCCGAGATAGGTTACTGGCTAACGAAAAAACTTTCGGGCAAAGGGATTACTCAGCGTGCTGCCGAGCGATTGAGCCAGTTTGGCTTTGAGACGCTGGGGTTGAAAGAGATTGTGATAAAGGCGGCAACGACAAATATTGCCAGTAATAAAATTGCTGAAAATATCGGATACCAACTGTATACTACTGAGAAGAGCGATAATGGAGCGAAAATAAATGTATGGAGGAAGACATCATGAGCCACGAAGACCAACTATATGCAATGCGCCACAGTCTAGCGCATATTATGGCGACTGCCGTTACGACGCTGTGGCCAGAGGCAAAATTGGGTGTAGGTCCAGTAGTCGAGAACGGGTTTTACTACGATATTGATATTCCGGGTGTGACGATCTCAACAGATGACTTCAAAAAGATCGAAGAGCAGATGCGTAAGGTCATCAATGCAAACCAGCCGTTTGAGCGTTCTGAAAAGTCAGTTGACGAGGGTATCGCTTGGGCCGAGCAGGCAAAACAACCATACAAGGTTGAGCTGCTCAACGACCTGAAGCGATCGGGTACGACACTGGCCAAAGATCTCGATGCAGATGAGCTCGGCACAATTGCCGAGGGTGATGCGGCTGTTGATACCGTCTCGTTCTACACAAACGGTGAATTCACAGATCTGTGCCGCGGACCTCACGTGGAGAGTACAGACAAAGTCGGTGCATTTAAACTCATGCGGGTTGCTGGTGCATATTGGCGAGGCAAAGAGGGCAACCCTCAGATGCAGCGACTGTATGGTGTGGCATTTGACTCTAAAGAAGAGCTGCACAACTATCTGCAGATGCTTGAGGAGGCCAAAAAGCGTGATCACCGTAAACTTGGTAAAGAGCTCGACCTCTTCACGTTCTCAGATATGATTGGCGGCGGTTTAACACTATGGAGTCCGCGTGGTACTCAGCTGAGAAACGGCTTGAATGATTTTGTGCAGGAGATGCGTGACGAGTATGGCTACCAGGAGGTGACTTCGCCACACATCACTAAAAAGGAGTTGTTTGAGGCAAGTGGCCACTGGGCTAAGTTTGCTGATGAACTGTTTAAGATTGAGACGCGCGAGGGGCACGAGTTTGCCATGAAGCCAATGAGTTGCCCAATGCACACGCAAATTTATGCCAGTCAGCCACGCTCATATCGCGATCTGCCGATTCGATACCGTGAGACTGCCTTTGTATACCGAGATGAACAGAGTGGTGAGCTTTCTGGCTTGTCGCGAGTACGCTGCATTACACAGGATGACGCGCATGTCTTCTGTCGCACGAATCAGATAGAGGATGAGGCACTTAAGATCTGGGATATTATCGATAGATTTTACGGGACACTTGGATTTGCGGACCTTAAGGTGCGCTTATCGACTCACGATCCAGACGATATGTCCGCCTACTCTGGTGATAAGAGTAAGTGGGACGAGTCGGTTGCCCAACTCCAGTCGATAATTGAGGGTAAAATGGGTCAAGACTATATCTCTGGTGTTGGGGAGGCCGCGTTTTACGGACCAAAGATCGACTTTATGGCCAAGGATGCGCTTGGGCGTGAGCACCAGGTTGCAACGATCCAACTCGACTTTAATCAGCCAGAAGGCTTTGACCTGACATGCACAAATGAATCTGGTGATGCGGAGCGAGTGGTTATGATTCACGCAGCAATTATGGGATCGATAGAGCGATTCCTTAGCGTGTATATTGAGCATACTGGCGGACGATTCCCCGTGTGGCTCGCGCCTGAGCAGGTGAGAGTCATCCAAGTGAAAGATTCTGATGAAGTTGACGCTTTCGTTGCTGAATTTACATCGGCACTGAAAACTGCAGGAATTCGCTTTTCAACAGATGCGAGTAACGAGTCTGTGAGTAAGAAGATCCGAAACGCAGAGCTCATGAAGGTCCCATATGCGGTTGTTGTTGGCGAGAAGGAAGTTGAGACTAGCGAGATTACACCGCGTCTTCGCGCGGATCTAGCGGGCGACGATTCAGCTGAATCACGATCCACGACAGATTTCATCACTGCAATTCAGAGTGAAGTCACTTCACGATCTCAAGAGTCAACACTCTAGGCTTTAGTAGTGGCGCGTGTTGACGACACATTTAAGGAGCGAGTATACGAGCTCGTTGCTCAAATACCTCAGGGTAAAGTGGCTACGTATGGCCAGATTGCTGCACTGGGGGGTGCTTCCTGGGCGGCATGGGAGGTTGGGCAAATCGCACATACGGGACCAGATGAACTCCCATGGCATCGGGTTGTGAATAAACAAGGCGGGTTGGCTTCTGGATATCCTGGCGGCGGCCGTGAGGGACACAGAGCAGTTCTCGAGGCTGACGGATACCATGTTTCAGATGACTACGCAGTCGACGTGAAGGAGTTGTTGTGGCGCCCAGCCTAGACCCGATACCACTTATTGTAATCGTCGGGGAGACTGCGAGCGGTAAGACTGCCGCTGGAGTGGAGCTTGCTTGGCGGATCAACGGCGAGATTATCTGCGCTGACTCACGAACAATTTATAAGGGGATGGATATCGGCACGGCTACACCAACAAGCGATGAACAAGGTGGTGTCACGCACCATCTGTTAAGTATCATTGAACCAGATAAACGCTACAGTGCAGCTGAGTTTCAAAAAGATGCTAACCGATTGATCGCTGATATCTGGGCCCGTGGAAAGTTCCCGATAATTGTTGGGGGTAGCGGCCTGTACGTTGACAGTATCTTGTTTAACTATAGTTTTGCCGACGGCGGCGAACAGAGTAGCGAGAACCCACGCCACAAACAGTCATCATCAGTCGACGACCGTACAATGCTACGTGATAATACTTTGGCTGTTGGGTTACGACTCGATCGAGAGGTGCTGAATTCGCGCATAGAACAACGTGTTAAGCAGATGTTTCAGGATGGATTTCTGAATGAAGTTTGGTCTGTGGCGGATAAGTTTGGGTGGGAGCATGAATCAATGTCGGGGATTGGCTACCGAGTGGCGCGGGCCTACATTGAGGGCGACGCCACGGAAGACGAGGTGAAGCAGGCGTTTATCGCCCGGGATAAATCATTGGCGAAGCGTCAACGGACGTGGTTCAAGCGCAACAAGCATATTCAGTGGTTTGATGAGCCCGGGCAGCTTGTTGAAATTGCTGCTAATTTTGCGACTTCAATCAAGGTATAATGGGTGTAATGTATACACGCTTACTGGTATTCAAAACAAAACTTCTCATCAAAGTCCTCAGGATGCTGGGTAAGAACGCCTCGGCCTTGCCAGGACTCATAGTTGAGAGGTTCTCGCCACGCTTTCTCGATACCGCGCTTGGCCCAGTGCAAGACAAGATTGTAATAATCAGTGGTACAAACGGTAAAACGACAACCACAAAGATGGTTGTGCACGCTCTGAGATCTAGTGGTGCGCGCGTCGTCACAAACTCAACAGGGAGCAATATGACACGTGGGCTCATTTCAGCATTGATAGACGATATGACTCTAAGCGGTACCTTGCGCCCGACAGATTGGTTCGTGTTTGAGATGGATGAGGCGTACGCCCCAAAGTTTACTGCAAATCTCTCGATCAAGGCTGTCCTGGCGCTCAATGTCTTAAGAGATCAGCTTGATCGCTATGGAGAGATAGATACGACTGCAAAACTTATCGGCTCAGCTGCTCAAAAAGCAGACCAGTTTATATATAACGCGCACGATCCATTGCTTCATAAAATTGCTCAATCGGTGGCGGGTAAAAATGTACACACGACAAGTTTTGGCGTTGTTAAAAAGTTAACAGCTAAACTTAAGAACGAGCAAAGCATGTTTACAAAGGCTGAATCCGCAGGTACCAAAGCCGACTACGTGCTGTCAAAAAGCCAGGAGAATAATGGCACTCAACAGATTGAAGTAGTAAGTGAACACAAAAATGTAAGTACCGAGCTGCCATTTATCGGCATGCATAATGCCCTTAACGCTACTGCGGCGTGTGCGCTTCTCGCACAGCTCAGTCCAGACACATACCATAAGCAGTTTGTAGCAATTAGTACAATGCAAACACCCTTTGGTCGAGGTGAGAACATACGGTTGAACAATAAAAATATCACAGTAGCACTTGTTAAGAACCCAAGTGGTTTCACGCATAATCTAGAGACATTTGTGACAGGACAGAAGCCAGACCATGTTCTGTTTGTGGTTAATGATAGGTTTGCTGATGGGCGTGATGTGTCCTGGCTGTGGGATGTGCAGTTTAAGGATGTCATTCCCAAGGGCACGAGTATTAGCTGTAGTGGTATTCGCGCCTATGATATGGCGCTTCGCTTAAAGCACGACGGCTATGAGGCCTCTGTCACGACTGATGTAAAGCGAGCCATCGAGCGTCTCATGAGTAGTTCGGACCACGATATTGCGGTCATACCGACCTATACAGCACTGTATGAGGCGCGCTCAGCACTATCGCGTTACGGGGGGGTGCCACGCATATGGTAACGGTTACGATTGGGCATCTGTACCCACGGCAGATGAATGTGTATGGTGACATGGGTAATGTGATCACGCTACGATATCGACTTGAGGCACGAGGCTTCAAGGTGGTATACATGCCAGTTGATGATGCCAAGGATCTTAAATTAACGCGACCAGATATCCTTATCGGTGGTGGTGGACAAGACTCTAACCAGGACCTTGTACAAAAGAATCTGGTCAATAACAAGTTGCTGCTTACATCTCTGGCTGATGATGGCGCAGTGATGCTGATGATTTGTGGGCTCTATCAACTATTCGGACATCGCTTCATTGTCAGTGACGACTATCATATCGAGGGGATAGGCTTATTAGATCTTGAGACGGTGGCGGGCGAGTCGCGCCTTATTGGCAATGTGGTTGCGGATAGTGCGTGGGGTAGGTTGGTTGGGTTTGAGAATCACTCTGGTCGTACGCAGCTTGGCGCTGGGGTCGAGCCACTGGCAACGGTTATATCCGGTGCTGGCAACAATGGCAAAACCAAAGATGAAGGTGCGGTGCATCTCAATGTGTTTGGCTCTTATCTCCATGGGCCGTGCCTAGCTAAGAACCCTGAGTTTGCAGACGAGCTCATCAGGAGGGCCCTTGCAAACAAAGGCTTACCAACAGAACTTGCTGAACTTGACGACTCACTTGAGCACCATGCCGCTCGTATTGCCGCGAAACGACCTCGCTAACAGTGTTTGTTGTAATTTTTGAACAATCTAGTAG
>JAGQNU010000024.1 GCA_020427905.1 Candidatus Saccharimonadota bacterium
GGGTATTCAAACTCACCGTGATAGAAACTATTGTTCAAGATAACGTAAACCTGACTCAGAGTTACAGCTTTACCAGTGACAGCAGAAAAACGCTAAAGAAGCTAGTCGATGAGGCTCTTGAAGAAACCAAATGGCGTTTGATGAGTGACGGCATTTCGTATCGGCTCGGATACTTGAATGGTCGGCTTCGCGCCTATGAACGCGAGGAAGATATCAAAAACCTTGTTATGAAGAGCAAGAAGTTGAAATCAAAGCAAACAAGTAGCGACGCTACCAAAAATACTCGCAATAGGACTCTAAAAACGCCAGATGGTAAAGAAGTTATTTTGTAAGCTATACTTAAAGTATGAGCAATGCAATATTAGTTCCTGGAAGGCCAGATAGAGATGAGCATTACGATCCTTCACGTCCTAGCAACAGTGAAGATCATTGGTTTAGCTGGTTAAAGCGCCAACTTATTCTTAAAGATATCCATGCAGTATCTATCGAACCCCCATTCCCATTCAGACCACGCTATGAAGAATGGAAAAAAGAATTCGAACGTTTTGATATTACATCGGACACTATACTTGTCGGACATAGCTGCGGTGGTGGTTTTTTGGTCCGCTACCTCAGTGAGCATAAAGACTTAAAAGTTGGGAAAGTAGTGCTGGTCGCACCTTGGACCAATCCACTTAAATACGAAATTTCTGATACAGCTGACTTCTTTGAGTTTGAAATCGATTCAGACTTTCCGACACGTACTGCTGGTGTTTCAGTATTCATATCCAGTGATGATGAGCCAAGCGTGATTAAGACGGTAGATATGCTTAAAGAAACAGTAAAAGACATTGAATATCGTGAGTACACCGATAAGGGACACTTCTGTACTGAAGATATTGGTGGCATAGAATTCCCTGAATTACTAAAAGAGGTTCTTTCATGAAAATTATCGAGACTCAAAGCTTCAAAATCGCAGCCAATATCAAGGGTAACGAAAGTTCATCCAAGGTTGCCATTTTAATGCCGGGCCGTCTTGATACCAAAGACTATGCTAACTTTGTTAGTCACCTGAACTTTCTAGCAGAGAAAGGATATTACGCTCTTGCCATTGATCCACCAGGCACATGGGATAGTCCCGGAAGCATAAGCGAATATACGACATCCATTTATCTAAAGGCTGTCAACGAGCTCATAGAGTGCCTAGGCAACCGTTCTACCCTACTTTTGGGGCATAGTCGAGGCGGTGCAACTGCGATGCTGGCTTCAGCCAATCCTGCTGTCGAAGCTCTCGTAGTTGTGAACGCAGCATATGGTAAGCCATCTGCACCAAATCCTGAAAAAGTTGAAAACGGAGCGCTTAAAGAGAGCCGCGATATACCTCCAGGAGACGCTCGAACTGAAGAACAGGTCTTGTTCAACCTCCCCTTAGCTTACTTTGAAGATGGTGCGAAGCACGATCCTTTAGGAGCTTTACAGCAATTAACCAAACCAAAACTTATAGTTCATGCTAATAAGGACGAATTCGTCACTCTCGAGCGTGTCAAAGAAATCTATTCTACGATACCAAACCCGAAGATGTTTTTAGAGATTGAATGCACGCATGACTATAGGCTGTATCCTGAAGAAATTAAGAAAGTTAACGCTGCGCTAAAAGACTTTATTGCGATAAGTGAATAAGAGTATGAATAAGAAGATAAACGCCCCTCTAGGTGCTAGCCTTATCGTATTATCTTCTTTCTTCTATGCAAGTTACGGAATATGGACGAAGCTCATGGGTGATTTCTTCGGCGGATATACTGCCTCGGCGTACAGAAGCGTACTCGTTTTGTTTATTCTCATTCCAATCAGTTACTTCTTGAATAAATTTGAGCCTTTGAGGTTAAGAAAGAATGCTATGTATCTATTGGGTATGATTTTCTTCTCTTTCTTCATATGGGGACCACTTTATTACGCGATCCTAAACGCTGGCGTGGGCCTTGCCTTAACTGTTGCGTATGCGAACATTGTAATAGGCATGTTTTTCTTCGGGTGGTTCATGGCTGGAGAAAAACTTACAAGAGATAAAATCCTGTCGGCTGTATTGGGCTTGATCGGCCTCGGTCTTATATTTATCCCAACAGGCAATTCAAGCGTTGGAGTTTTAGCGCTCTTTGCTGCTGCAGTAAGTGGCTTGAGTACAGCTGCAAATACGGTAATAACCAAGAAAATACCATACAACCCCGCACAGACAACCATAGCTCTTTGGGTTACTTCAGTAATCGCAAACTTCATCATGGTTATAGTAGTAAGCGAGAACATTCCAACAATTAGCTTTAGTGCAGAGTACTTCTATCTTCTGTTGTTTGCTATTGCTTCCGTAATATCGACTTGGTCACTTGTCAAAGGTGTAAAAATCATAGAAGCTGGAGCCGCTGGTATTTTAGGGTTGCTAGAGATAGTTTTCGGCATCCTGTTTGGGGTTTTGTTATTTAACGAAGAACCCGGCTTGGCAGCACTCATAGGGGCAGGAGTAATTATTCTTGCAGCGGCAATATCCTACTTAAAAGACTACAACTCCAAGAAAGGCACCCTCGAGTCAAGTTAAAACGAGACACACTCAAAACTAGCTGTTTCGTGTCTCATTTGTCTCATTTACCCCTGTTCTCAGGTTTCAGACCGCCACGCTCAGCCAGATTCGGACTTTTTTCAGAAATTACAGCTCAAAATAAGTTATATCCTTGATAGGCCAAACAGGACGACCAAACTTTTTTAACTTGAACGTATTGACATTAATCGTATCATGATGATACGATTAATGCGTATGGATGATACGAATAACAAGATCCTCCTCCTTTTCAGCCCAGAAAGCAGCCTTAGTTCTTCTATGGTGCATCAAAGGCTTGCCGACGCATCTTTGGTTACGGTAAAACGCCGTCTGGCAGAACTAACAAGACTTGAGCTGCTGGAATCAAGGGGGGCTGGTAGATCAGTAACGTACAGCCTATCTAAAAAAGGGATATTGCTGAGACCTATTAATGTTGACTCATATCTTAGCACTGATGTAGATAGTCGTAGTGGTATCACATCATTTAATTTCAGTCTTTTTGACAAACCGTATGTTCCTCTGTTTGATAAAGAAGAATTAGCTGCGCTTGAAGCTGCTACTGCTATATATCACGCCAATGCACAAAGTTCAGATGAGGCTATTCATACTAAGGAGTTACTGCGTTTTATCATTGAGTTCTCATGGAAGACATCACAGATTGAAGGCAATACCTATGACCTTATCTCTACGGAGCGATTGCTTCGGTATGGTGAAAAATCAAAAACCAATACAGAATATGAAGCCCAGATGATTCTTAATCAAAAAGAAGCTCTGGAGTTGGTTTTGGAAAATCTCAGTTTATGGGCAAAGCCCACCGTGGCACTGCTAGAAAAGCTTCATACTATTGTTGGTTATAAACTTGATATCTCACGGAACTTACGTAAAGGTTTAGTTGGTATAACGGGCACAAATTACCGACCGCTTGATAATGAGTTTCAGATTCGAGAAGCGCTTGAACAACTATTCTCGTGGATTCAAACAACTGATAATGCGTACGA
The DNA here is from genome assembly GCA_020427905.1 of Candidatus Saccharimonadota bacterium. Taxonomy (GTDB): domain Bacteria; phylum Patescibacteriota; class Saccharimonadia; order Saccharimonadales; family UBA7683; genus JAGQNU01. The sequence continues at coordinate 3,565 of JAGQNU010000024.1, forward strand.
GAAAGCGCTATTATGCGTGCTTGGCATAAGTTATATTCAGCCGTTCGTTGACGGCAATAAGCGTACAAGCCGATTACTCAGCAATGCCGTTTTGTTAAGTGGTGGATTTGCGCCACTGTCATACCGTAGCGTTGATGATCGTGAGTACAAAGAGGCAACCTTAGTCTTCTATGAGCAGAATAGTATTGTTCAATTTAAAAAGCTCTTTATCGATCAATATATATTTGCTGCCGAAAACTATAATATCTCATCCAAGTAGTTTGCGAATCTCTTCAATATCAACCAATGGATCATCTTCTTGCTGAGAAAGAGTTATCTTAAGGAACTCGAGCCCCAGCCAAGACGTACACCAAAGGTGACCGCAATGGTCACCTTTTTGATTGAGTGCAGTAAACGCAATAATGCTTCATGGGGGCTGGTTTTACACCAGGAATGAAGTAAACGCGAGCTGTCATCGGCTATAGAAGTTGTCTCGATAAGAATCTCACCAATAAAGCGTGTACACCTTGCGGCGATACCTCTTATACTTGTGGTTTACTTAGATTTTGACTACTATAAATACCGAATGCCAGTTACTGTAATTGTTGGTGAACAACGCGGAGATGAGGGCAAGGGTCGATTTGCAGACATGCTTGCCGACGAGCACGATATCGTAGCTCGTTTTAATGGTGGCGCAAATGCAGGACATACCGTGGTCCTGCCTGATGGTCGTGACTTTGCACTTCACCTTTTGCCATCAGGCATAGCTCACCCTCATGCTGTTAATGTTATTGGCAATGGCACGGTTGTTGACCCTATTAAGTTAAACATCGAGATAGCTGACGCATCGGAAAAAGGGGTTGATATAGACGAGGGTAACCTTATGATTAGCTCTGCAGCGCATCTGATACTTCCCCATCACATCTCACTAGATGAGCTCCGTGAGGTTGGATCTGCAAAGCAAGGTACAACCAAATCAGGTATAGCGCCTGTGTACGCAGATAAGGCAATGCGCTCTGGTGTACGAATGGAGGTCATTAACAACGACATTGATCGCTTAGTAAATATTGTTGCCTCTAAGATTGAGGAGACAAATGAGCAGCGATGTGCCGCTGGTCTGGATGTGATTGACGTTAATGAAGTGACTGACAGATATATCACCAATGCAGTGCTGTTGGGGCGATTTACGACTGATACGGCACTCTATTTGAATCGACGACTTAAACAGGGAGATAGAGTGCTCGCTGAAGGTGCACAGGCGTTTTTGCTTGATATTGATCACGGTATGTACGATGCAGTAACGTCATCATCTACTACTGTCGGTGGTGTTATGACTGGTCTTGGTGTATCACACCAGCATATCGATCGTGTAATCGGTGTCTCAAAGGCTGTACAGTCTCATGTAGGTGGTGGCCCATTTGCTACCGAGATAACCGACGAGGGTGTGCTCGAGCGCTTACATGGACGGTTAGACCAGGTAGACTCAGAGACTGGTACAACAACTGGTCGTAAGCGGCGCTTAGGGCATCTTGATCTTGCTGCCATAAAGCGAGCACAGATGACTAATGGTACGGGTGAGATGGTTCTCACTAAACTTGATTGGGTATCTCGATATGGAGAGACAGTGCTTATCTGCACTGGTTATGAACGTAAGGGTAAGTCGCTTGAAGTCAGTCCAGATGCAGCATATAAGATTCAGCAGTCGACACCTCAATACACCGAACTTCCTACGTGGCAGCAGGATATATCAGCCATACGAGATTTTGGTGACTTACCACCTGAGGCCCAGCGTTATGTTGAATTCATCGAAGAGACTGTCGATGTGCCAGTCACTATGATTGGTGTTGGCCCACGCCGTGACCAAGTAATTGTTCGCACGTAATTAACGCTGTATCACCGTAACATCGTGTGGACGTGATTCAGCCATACCTGCATTAGTCACACGTAGGAATCTCGTTTCGGTTCTGTGTGTCTCGATATCGGGTGATCCGACATACGACATACTTTTGCGAAGCGCCATAATGAGTTGATTTACAACATCATCAACAGGGCCTTTGTATGGCACATACGACTCAACACCCTCTGGAAGAGGTGTGCTCGTTGAGCTATCGACGCCATATCGCTTGCGTGAGGCTTCGCTATCTCGCATAGCGCTGGCTGAACCCATGCCGCGATACAACTTTACCATTGCCCCGTTGTGACTTGTAACTTCTCCTGGGGCTTCTTTAGTTCCTGCGAGTTGACCACCCATCATAACTGATGATGCACCTGCTGCGATTGCTAGCGATACATCACCCCTGTTAACAATACCGCCATCAGCACAAATCGGTACACCTGATCCTTTGATAGCCTGTACGCACTCGTACACGGCTGAAACTTGCGGGCTACCAATACCTGTCTCGATCCGAGTTGTACAAATTGAGCCCGGGCCCTGCCCCACCTTGATCCCGTCCGCACCGGCATCTGCAAGCGCAACAGCTGATTCGCTACTGGATATATTGCCGACTACAACATCAAGATCGGGGTACGTATCCTTGATAAGTCGCAATGCCTGGAATGCAAAATACGAGTCTCCTTGTGCGCTATCAACAACAATGACATCGAGATAGTCCCCCATTGCCTCGATTCTTTCGAGTGCACCTTCGTCTGTTGGCACCGCAGCAGCGACAAGTAGTCTGCCACTGTCATCAAGGTTGTGTCGCTCTGGATTACCAGCAAGGGATCTTACGACATCAGACAAGACATATAATGCACTTACTTTTCCGTCTTCTGTAAGTAGGGGTAGTGTTTTTTTGCCATGCTCGCGCATTACAGCAAACGCTTTGTGCATATTTGTATCTGGTGTGCCGGTAACAACGTCATGGGCGGGTGTCATTGCCGCCTCTACTGCAAGCGCACTATTACCAAGACTAAAGTCAAAATCATTTTGCGTTAGTAGGCCTACAAATCTTCCGTCATTGTCTGTAATCGGGAACGTTCTAAACTTTAACTGACGTCGGTCACACTCAGACAAAATGTCTCCAAGTGTTAGTTCTGCGGAGAATGTGATCGGGTCCTTGATGACTGCGTTCAGCTCGTGCTTGACTCGCCGAGCCTCCTTAGCTTGCTGCTCAGGGGTAAGACCTGCGTGTAGTACACCAAGTCCCCCCAGCTTTGCCATGGCAATAGCCATGTCTGCTGTCGTGACTGTATCCATAGCTGCGCTTACAAGCGGAACCCCAAGTTTTATATTACGAGAGAAGTAACTTGTGAGGTCAACCTCACGAGTGGACACCTTACTTTGTGCGGTTGCGAGGCGTACGTCATCAAACGTGAGCGCAAGTCCTTGTCTCTCTGTACTTGCAAAGAATTCATCACGACTTAGGCTCATATACTACACCTCCTCTGTTGTGAAATGATTGTAGCATACTACCACACAACTAGGCACGTGCATTTTAGTGCACTATCAGAGCGGGTTGATAGTGGGACTACACTCTTTTTTGCCAGTCTGTAGCAATTCGCTCGGTTGCGCGACGTAGTTGGTCGTCAAAGTCGTATTGATCAACAATAGTGCGAATTCGTGCTCGCAATAGGTCAATTCGGCGGTGTGCCTCAGAGAGCGCCTTGCTCGGGTCCACGCCTGCATCATTCATAGCCTCTGCCGCACTACGTATCTCACCACGACCAATCCCATCAAAGTAATCCTCGATGAGTATCAGTGCCATCAAGTAGTTGAAGTTATCGAAGTTCCCTGGTTTTATTCTGTCTGCTAGTACGTCGGCATAATCATATAGCTTGAACAAAAACTCATATAACTCTTTACTCTGCATGTATATATCTTACTTGATGATGTGTAGCTGTGCCAACCACAAGACTCAAACTTATTTTAAGTACTGTGGTTGGCCGGGGGGTCTGGGACCCCCCGGATTCAGGCGAACGCCTGGGCTCGATCGTTGGGGTTGATGACCCCGTACTCGATGAGCACCCGGCGTGCCTGGCGGTACGCGCTGCGCCGGAGCCACGTCGGCGAGAGACGGTGGGCGAACCCCACCGTCAGCACGCTCTCGGTGCTGTCGCAGCCCGTGACATCGGCGATGTCACGGA
>JAGQNU010000025.1 GCA_020427905.1 Candidatus Saccharimonadota bacterium
TACCGTTTATGAGTCATTGGCTTGCAAAAGATGAGGGGCGCCGCGTGAAGCACTCACCTCTCAGGGCGTTTAGAGATTTTGAGTCCCGTACTGCCGCATTACTCGTTAAACCACTAAAGACCGCCAATACAACAAGAAAGAAGCTTCTGCGTTCTGGAGTTGCAATTGTCATCAGTATCGCATTTATGCTAGCAGGTGGTTACTACTTCTCACAACTGAACTTCAACATCTTCCCATCAACTAAGGATACGAATGCATTGATTCTATCGCTGGACTTTGCTCCCGGCACAAGTCTGTCAGACGCTGAGCTAAAGGCACGTGAGGCGATTGGCGAGCTTAGTGACACCATAGGACAGTACGTGACGAGCGTTACGTTTATCGGTGCAGCCAATGAGAGAGGTGCTACCGCACGTATCACTCTGACTGATTATGGCGATCGTGGTCCAACCTCGCATGACCTAATCAAAAAGGTAGATGATTCACTTACCTCACTGCAGGGTGTTTCGGCGACGCTCATTCAACTTGACCCAGGCCCACCACAGGACGAGTACCCTTTTAAGGTACAGCTTGTATCAGAGGACCCCGCCATCAGTGCTGCAGCTGGTACAAAACTAGCAGAACACCTCGACGGGCTACAGCTAGATCGCAGCAACGGCACAACCGCAACGATAACAGATGTAGAGTTTGTGCCAGAGCAGCCAACAATCCAACGTACTGACGGCAAGCGCATCATGCAAGTCTCAGCACAATTTGACGGCGATGATGTATCCGCCCTCGTGCTGCTCGCTGAGGATAACGTTAAGGAGTTTATTAAGGATTCTAGCAATCGAGCTGGTCTTGATAAATCTGATTATCAGTTTGACTTTGGCAATGAGAGTGAGAACCAAGAGTCATTTAGAGGCGTGATGATCGCCTTCCCAATTTTAGTCCTTTGTATGTTCATCCTCTTAGCTATTCAGTTTAAGTCACTATTGCAGCCACTCCTTATCATGTTTGCGACACCGTTTAGCTTCTTTGGCGTTGGTCTTGGGCTGTACCTCACTAATAATCCGCTCAGCTTCTTTGTGATGATTGGGTTCTTTGCGCTCATCGGTATATCCGTCAACAACACCATCCTACTGACTGATTACGCCAATCAAGAGCGCCGAGCTGGACTGACACCACGTGCTGCGATTGCGAGTGCAGCCCAGAAACGCTTCAGGCCACTTATAACAACCAGTCTAACAAGTGTACTCGCACTGCTGCCGTTGGCACTCAGCGAGCCGTTCTGGGAGAGCATTGCCTTTACACTCATGTTCGGCCTCCTCTCAAGTACGCTACTCGTGGTGACGATCTTCCCCTACTATTACCTCGTTGCAGAAGTGTTCAGGACCTGGTTTGCCAAAAAACGTGCCGCACGCAAGAAGCGCAAGAGCTAGTTGAGCGCCGGGAGGAGTGGTTTTACGTGTCCGACACAAAGTGGTGTTTGAAATTGTACCCAATTATTGGCAGCAATCTCTGCGAGGCTACACACAACAAGACCCACAGGAAGTCTTATGTCATCAACATCGTAACTGGCAATCATAAACTTCTCCATGATTGCGTAAATAGTACCAGTTTGTCGAGTAGTACGCTGCGTCGGAGCACCATCGTCATCGAGCATCCGACACAGATGGTAATTTGATCGTGCTACGATCGGATGCTCCATGTATATACACTCTCTATTGAGGTCGTCCTCTAGATTATCAAGCGCTGTAACTGCGTAGTCCGGCAATCTATCGCCCTCGAGGATCATAGCACTCCGCAACAATCTCGATACAAAGTTGGCTTTGCCAAGAAAGTAGTGGTTTGCAACCTCAGGCACATCCATCTGGTAGCGTCGCTCACCAACTGGCTCTGGGGGTATGTTAATAATGTCACCGCAATCCATAGTCGTAGTATACAGTTTTCCACATTTTTTACACAAGCATAGCGCTTGTGTTTTGTAATGTTTTTAAACTATTGTAAATAGTAGTATGCTGTAATCACGATTGGTGGGAGTCACTATTAAACAACAATGGAGGGTATATGGCTCAGGCTATAGCAACTCAACACCAAAACTCTCAAACCAAAACATTTATTGCAGCGTTTGCAGGCGTATTACTGGCAGTGCCAATCGTAACGGTACTAACAACTGCGATTGTAAAAGCACAACTTGGTACAGTAACCGACACCGTCCTTGCGTCAATGCAACCAGCAACGTCACAAGAGAACACTGCAGTGTATGACTGCGAGGCACCAGCTGAGGCGCAATCAGACTCAGAAGAGCAGGCTACGACATCTCAAAGTAATAGCGCTAGCACTGGTTGGTACAAATCAGGTAGCTCTGTAAGCGGCAGCTACAACCAGACAAACACATCTACAACAAATGTGAACAACACTAAAACGATCACCAAGACTAAGGTAATTACAAAAGTCATCAGTGACAGTTTTAACGTTGGCTCTAACAATGGCAACTTCTCTAACAACGGGAACACTGTTGATTCTAACAACGGGAACTTCTCAAACAACAACAGTGGTAATACAAACAACTCTAACAATGGCAACTTCTCTAACAACGGGAACACCACTAACTCAAACAACAACATTGGCAACACAGTTAACAGCGGTAACGCTATCAACTCTGGCAACGTCGTGAACAGTGGTAATACCATTAACTCAAACAACACCGTTAACAACGACAACGATCTCATAGATATTCTATAGTCGCAAAAATGTTAACAAGAATAGAGTGCTTTCGAGCACTCTATTTTACATACGATTAAAGACAATAATGCCGAAGACCATGAGCCCCAGTACCCGCCTAAAATAAGTCACTCCCTGAAACGTCTCAAGCCACGCCCAGGTAAATATTGCACCAAAAGCTATAACGTGCAACAGGGTGTCGAAGCGTGCATCAGAGATGACATGTGTCAGTGCTGTAGCACAT
>JAGQNU010000026.1 GCA_020427905.1 Candidatus Saccharimonadota bacterium
CAAAAGCTAGTGTTTATTTGCTATACTCATAACAGATATGGAACCAGAACCAATTTTACCGAATCCAAACACACAGATTCAGGGCGGCGCTACGCCCAATCAAGAGGCGGCTTCACTAGCTGGTGAGGTAGTCGACTCTGCTCCAGAGCGTAGCCAGAGTGCCCCACCACAGGCACAGTCAGTTCCGCAATTAGCTCCTCAGGCTCAGCAACCAGTGGCTGCTGCACCTGTAAGCCCATCGGCCAGCACTCAGCTAACCAGTAGCCCAGCAATTGCAGACGACGTGGACGTCATCGAGAAGGAATGGGTTGATAAAGCAAAAAAGATTGTCTCGACGACTAAAGACGATCCATATGAGCAGGAAAAGGAGGTAAGCAAGCTGCAGGCTGACTACCTCATGAAGCGCTATGGTAAACAAATAAAGATTGTGGAGTAAACACGGTGGGTGTTGTATTTGTACTACTGCCGATACTTCTCATTTTTGTGATTGCCGGTTCTGTCGGCTATTGGTACTACAGGAGAGTGCTCAGAGAGGCAAAAAACTACGAGCGTGGCCTCAAAATGGTGCCGTTACTTATACATTTACCTCCAGCTAGTGATGATATTACATCTGAGGGGCGTGATGCTCGTGATATTAACGAGGAGACGATTGCTAAAGCACAGATTCTGTATAACGTGCTAGCAAGTACGGCAACAAAAGGATTTAAGAGTAACTTTTACGGCCAGCGGCATATCGCGTTCGAAATCATCGCAGATAAAGGCGTTGTAAATTATTACACAGCAGTACCAGTAGCTATGGTGTCAGTGGTGCAGCAGGCTGTAACCAGTGCGTATCCAAACGCACACCTCGAGGAGGTTGAGGAGCACAATCTTTTTAGCAAGGTTGGTAGACTGGCGGGGACTATTGGTGGTGAGATGGTGCTTAAGGACGCGTTTGTGCAGCCGATTGCCACCTACCAGGAGTCTAAGAGTGATTCTATGCGCTCGATCTTAAATTCACTTGCAAACTTGACCAAAGAGGACGGCGCAGGTATCCAGATTCTTATCAGACCAGCCAAAGCAAAATGGACGAAGCAGTCTTTGGCCGCAGCCAGTAAGATCAAGAAGGATAAGGGAAAAAAGTCTGGTGTAGCATCCTTAAACCTTAAAGGGGTTGGAGAGGCTCTCTGGAAACCACCAGAAGTAGAAGAGGTCAAACCCGAGGACAAACAGCTCTCGAATCTTGAACAGGCTAAAGTTGACGCGATAGAGGAGAAGACACGATATCCGGGCTACGAGGTCTTGGTGCGTGTGGTAGCATCATCAAACACCGCGGCGCGCTCACAAGCGATACTTGCAAATATCACCGCATCATTTTCGCTATTTGATTCACCCGGGAGAAATGGTTTCAAGTTTGTACCCGCAAAGGTTATCGATACCTTTGTGACGGCATTTATTTTTAGGTTCTTCCCACCAGAGATAAACTCTAATATTCTCAATAGTGTTGAGCTTGCTACAATATTTCATTTCCCCGACCAAAAGAACACACCGACATCGCAATTACAGCGACAGGCGTCCAAACAGGTTGATGGACCAGCACTTATTCCAGATGACGGACTACTTATCGGCTATAACGTATTCAGGGGTGTGAAGAAGCCAATACGCATGTCAGAGGGTGATCGAAGGCGCCACGCGTATATCATCGGTCAAACGGGTACAGGTAAGTCCATCTTTTTAAGAAACCTTGCACTCCAAGATATGGTCTCGGGTAGGGGTTTTGCATTCATTGATCCACACGGCGATGTCACCGATGAACTACTTGGTATGGTGCCGAAGGAGCGAGCCGAAGACATTATTTACTTTGCGCCTGGTGAAATGGACTTTCCAGTTGGGCTGAACCTGTTTGAATATGAGATGAAGGAACAACAGGACTTCCTGATCCAAGAGTCGATTAATATGTTGTATAAGTTGTATGATCCACAACGACAAGGTATTATCGGCCCACGGTATGAGCATTTGTTCAGAAATGCAGCCCTGACCGTTATGGCTGGCCCGGAGGGTGGCACTTTTGTTGATATACCAAAACTATTTAGCGATAAGGCTTACGTAAATCAGAAGCTGAAGTATGTAACTGACCAACCGGTACTCGACTTCTGGCTCAAGGAGATGCCAGGCTCAGAGCGCTCCAATGAGTTCGGTGAAGTTAAAAGCTGGTTTGTGAGTAAGTTTGGTGCGTTCTTGAATAACCAGATGATGCGCAATATTATTGGGCAGACAAAAAGCGGGTTCAATATCCGTGAGGTCATGGATGATGGCAAGATACTTCTCGTCAACTTGAGTAAGGGTAAAACAGGCGAACTTAACGCTAAGCTGCTTGGTATGATTTTTGTCATGAAATTTTACGCCGCAGCCATGGGTCGTGCCAATATACCGGAGGACCAGCGTCGTGACTTTACGGTCTATGTTGATGAGTTCCAAAACTTCTCGACAGAGACATTCTCAGACATCTTGTCTGAGGCGCGTAAATATCGTTTAAGTCTGATAGTGGCGAACCAGTTTGTTGGACAGCTTAGCGAAGAAATTCGAGATGCGGTATTTGGAAACGTTGGTACGGTGATTAGTTCTCGTACTGGTGCAAACGATGCTGATTTCTTAGTCAAGTACTTCTCACCAACGTTTGACACCGAGGACCTTACCAAAATGCCGAACTACAGTTGGGCAGTACAAATGTTGATCAACGGGACACCAACCCAACCGTTTAGCATGGATTCAACACCCCCTATGGGAGATCCGAATCACAAGCTCATGGAGGCTGTTAAGCGACTCTCGGCTGCCAAGTATGGTCGGCCAAAGGCGATAGTTGAAAAGGCAATCTTTGATAGACTTAAAACAATTGAACCACCTAAGCCAGCGTTTGGGCAAGGTTTGCCTCCGGGTGGTGCGCAGTTGCCGTCAGGATCTCAAGGTCAATTATCAGGTGGCCGGCAAGGTGTAGCCCCTTATCAGCAATCTCCAGCTACAAAGCCAGGCTCATCCTCGTTTCTTGATGACTGGTTAGCTAAACGTAAACAGACGATGGCGACGAAGCCAAACCTGCAATCTGTTCGCCCGCCCGCATTACAAGCACAGCCTCAGTCGCCGCAACCGCCACGTCCTATGGCAGTACAGCCTCAACCGGTTGCCGCACCTCCGGTGGTGCCCCAGGGTTCCGCAATTTCACCAGAAGTTACTCTTCGTGGTAATGGCGGCGGTGCTACGCCTGCACCAGCCCCTAATCAGCAAGATGCAACGATCGATATCAATAATGCCATAGCTGGCAGCGATATAGCCTCAGGAGAGATAGCAATAGATAGACAGGGCTTCATTCACCACCCAAAAGACGAAGAAGAGGCCGAGACGTAGGTTAGGTAACCTAGTTGTTGGGATATGGCTCCTCTCCGCATCACACACAACTATCGGCGTGCCGAGAGTAGGGAGCGTATAGATTTATAGAACCACTCGGAAACGAGGCCAACGAGGAGGCCGACACCAAGTAGGAGCGGTAGCTCTGAGCCTGACAGGGCAAACCCGACACGCTTTGCCACGCCAAATACGAGCAGTAGGCCAATAAAGCCAGCGATAGTAGCGCCAAGCACTCCCGAAGGGCGCGCAACGGTTTTGCCAACAAACTCACTCGTCTTCTCAACTACTGGCTGGTGTATAACTTTACTAAAGGCGCGTTCGGACTTTGGGAGCTCTTTGCGTACGTGGTGCATGGTGGTGTTAAAGCTGTGACGCTTATCATCACGGGTTGTTGGGCTATCGTCTTGTGGTGTGTCCTCGGTCTCAGTGTTAGTAACTTCAGCTGCCAGTGGAGCAGTCTCCATTACCTCATGGCGGGCCTCGCGCTCAGCTGCGCCAGACTCGGATGACTTCTCGGCAGCACTCTCAATCCGCTCTTTGAGATGCTCTTTGTGCTCGTGGGCCTCCTTAGAGCTTAAACTGTTCTTAGACTCATGTTCTTGGGGTGCTAACTCACTCACAGCGCGACTCCATGATTAAACTGTTGCTTTACAAGGCCGAGCTCTTTAACCATCAGCCGACTTCTGAAGTAGAAGTAGCTAGCGACAAATAAGAGCAGGGTACTGATAGCAATGTTTGTGCCAAGACCGGTGCTTGGGAGCGACGTAACGGTGCGCTCGATAGCCTTAGTCGGTGTTTGTGGTAAGTCAATTTGCACTGTATCGCCGTAGATATTTACGAGCTTAAGGTCGTTAGAGAGTGGGTCGGACGTTGAAGCTGGTGTTGATGGGATGGTACTCTTAATCTTTACAAGGATTGTCCGGTTGACTGTCTCATTTGGTGCAATATCAACCGGTTGCCAGGTAAGCATTTTTACAGGATTCTCAGTAAAGGTAGCGCCGCTGGCATCGATAATATCGGCATACTCGAGGACATCTTCGATGTTCTCCTCAATAACGAAACCCTGCCGAGCAAGTTTTGACCGGTTTGTCACAGAGAGGGTGTACTCGATGGTATCCCCAGGGTTGGCGGTGGTACCGTTGGCGTTCTGGATTTGCTGAGTGATGTTGCGAGCTTTTTTGTGGAGGTCAAGACAGGAGTCATCAATGTTGTCCTCATCACAGGGCTTGCATTCCGGGCTGTTGGCCGGCAGATGCTCTTTCCCAGGTATAGGGCATGGTGGCTGACACTCTGGGCTATCCTTTGGCAAGGCAGGGTTGGTGGGGCAGATCTCTGTTACTACAACCGTCTCATCGTCACAAGCACCTGATGTAGTATCCGTACCGGTAGAGAGGATACAGACCGTGTTTTTAACATCACCAGCAGTGTTTTTTATAACTCTGGCGCGAAGTGTTGCACTAATCGAGGCACCTTTTTTGAGGGAGAATATATTGCTCACATAATCGCGCGGGTTACTGACTGCCGTAAATTCTGAAGCGCCCGGCTCTTTCACCTGTATAAATTCAAGCTCATCTGGTGCTAGGTCTCTGATCACTGCCTTTGGCAAGTCAACATCACCAACGTTCTTTGCAGTTATTGTGTAGTCAAACTCATCGTCGATACGCAGATCCTTCTTGCTGGCTGTCTTCTCAATCTGAAGGCCAGGGTTTGTTTTGCAGGTAGGGTCAGACTTGGGTAGATTCTCTTTGCCGGGGATAGGGCACCCAGCCGGAAGTGTAACGGGAGCGGTGTCACAGTTGTTATAAACGTTAATATCAAAGAAGTCTACACATGCCTGATTAGTTAACGTCACTGGCCCCCAACGGTTAGCTCGAGCGTTGATACGATACGTAAAGCTTTGACCAGGAGCTACGTCGAACCGCTTGTGCGTCTCCCATCGACGGGCTGATTTAATTGGGTCACTGCCGAGACCTTCGTTAAGGAGGTCTATACCAGCCGGAGCGTTGTCGTATACCAGCACATTCTTTGCTGTGCCGTCACCGATGTTCTTTACTTTAAGAGTAAATGTAACCTTCTCGCCCTTTTGAGCGGTAGTCTTGTTTACGCTTTTCTCAAGTTTCATGTCAGGCTTTGGCGTCTTTGTGGGCTTGCTCTCTTTCGTGACGATGTTCCCGCACTCAGTCAGTATCCAACGTGTACCTTGAGCTGTCTCGACTCTCAAAGCTTGCCAGCTGCGGTTAAGCGCCCAGCCGTGAAGAGTGCGTGCCCAGACCGTCGGGCCACCAGGTATCTTTCGGCTTACTTCACCACCATAACCACGGGGTGCACGTCCAATTGACCAGTAGTTGTTGGCCTGTGATGAGTAGATATTCTCATAGCGGGCAGAGGCAAGGTTACTTGATGTTATCCCGTATGCGTTAAATATTGCCTGAATATCACAACGGTTACGGGTGTCACAGCCGCGGTTGTATACCCGTTGAATCTCTGCCTTGTTACCACCACCAAAGACAATATCGTTATTACTGGCTGCAAGCGTTGCTTGCGCTGGACTTAAAAAGGTGATCGATTGTACGATTAATGCGAGTGCAGTAAAGATTAAACCGAATTTACGTGTAAACTGTTCTTTTTTTAGGCGCTTAGAATAAAACCCAATTTGATTTATGAGCGACGGACTAAATGGAAGATTCGACACAAGTTTACGAAACATGTTTTTTCACTTTTTTATTTTGTATGTACATTACTTCTGGATACCATTGAAGCATAAGCAAAACAGAAGTGCAAGTAGTTGAATACATTTTTTAGAGTTGGTATAATTAGACGACCTATTTGATAAAAGTGTGGGAGAGAGGGTATACGTGGCAAAACAAAAAGCCAGTGATTATGATGGCAGTCAAATTCAAGTCCTGGAGGGGCTTGAGCCAGTTAGAAAACGCCCGGGTATGTATATCGGTAGCACCGGCTACGACGGTGTCCATCATCTTATCAAAGAGATAGCAGATAACTGTATCGATGAGGCAATCGCCGGATATGCCACAACTGTATCTATAACTATTCTTGACGATGGTGGTATTACGATTACTGATGATGGTCGTGGTATCCCTGTTGATAAGCACGCCAAGACCGGCAAAAGCACGCTCGAGACAGTCTTAACTGTTCTGCACGCTGGTGGTAAGTTCGGTGGCGGTGGCTACAAGG
>JAGQNU010000027.1 GCA_020427905.1 Candidatus Saccharimonadota bacterium
GCAATTTCAGGATTGTCTCCTTGTGCTTCTGCTGCTGATTGCTCCATGTCATCGGCCATAGTCTCACCTCCTTGTCGTGGTCTTGGTCTTAATTGTCCTCCTGGCGGAGGTGTTATATCTTTAATTGTCACTTTTTAAACCTTAGATGTTATCTGATTATAGATTACCATAAGAGTAATGAAATACAAGTTTGCAACCTAGACAGATCAGGGATAAGTAACTATAATCGGCCACTATGCTCGGGTATTATTTCTCTTTTTGATCTTGCTAAATCCTATTGCACTCTTCATATATTTGCTCCCTATAAAAAAGGAGCGAGGCATGGGTACGTTTATTCAAGTCCTACTGCGGGCGAGTATTATCTCTGGAGCTATATATGTGCTATTCGCTGTCTTTGGGCAAGCAATATTCCAAGCACTCGGCGTTGATTTTGAGGCATTTAGAGTCTTCGGAGGCATTGTCCTGATAAGCTTTGCCCTCAGCTTTATTCTTCAAGGAAAAAAATCGATGATTACTACTCGAGGTGAGTTGAGCACAATCGCTGCTGAAGTTGCCTTACCATTCATTGTAGGTGCCGGTACGATTACACTCAGCATTCTTGCTGGAGAAGCCCTCAACCCTGCGCGAGGTGCAATAACTATTACTGCTGTGATGATTACAAACTTTGTTGTTGTGATTTGCTTGGCCCTACTGCGTCAAAGTCTGAAACCCAGACTGCAGATTGTGTTTGATAAAAACGCTGAGATACTACTTAGAATTAACGGGTTCATTGTAGGCGCCTATGGTGTTGACCTTATCATCACCGGCCTTAGATATCTATTTTAAAAGGCTTACTGTTACAGTAGTCTTGCCAGCTTTGCTCGATATTTGAATCGTACCGCCCTGCCGCTCAATTAAGTTTTTAGCTATTGCGAGACCCAGGCCGCACCCCTTGGTGTTGCGCTTACTCCGTGATGTGTCTGCGCGGTAAAAACGGTTGAAGATGTTATCGAGGTCATCCTTACCAATCGTTGGGCCTGTGCTTGTGACAGAGATGTGTATTGTGTTTCCCTGTTTCTGTGATGCAATCTGCACCACAGATTTTTCGTCGGCATACTTCACAGCGTTATCAAGCACGATTGTAAACACCTCTATCAAGCTCGACCTGTGCCCTCGCACTATTTCTGAACGTGCATCTTGCTCAAACGAGATCTCTCGCTTTTGCGCAATACCACTGACTCGTTTGATTGCTTGACTTATCACTGGTTCAATCTTCACCGGCGTGAGTGTAATACTATCGTCTTCAAGACGTGCCAATTGTAGCAATCCATCAGTGAGGTCGGTCAATGTGTTCAACTCCTCAAGGTTGCTCTCAAGCACCTTCTTGGCTTCTGAGGCTGAAAGCTTTTTCTGAAGCAAGGCGACTTCAATTTCGCTCTTCATGGCTGCAATTGGCGTACGGAGCTCGTGGCTAGCGTCTGCCGTAAATTGCTCAAGTGATTTATGCGCCTTCTCAATGGGCTCGAGACTCTGCTTTGCAAACAGATAGCTCAGTCCACCACCAACAACTAGTACGAGAAGATTTATGAGGATGAGGTTACCAAGCACCCGACTTTCTGCATCATCAAGTAGATCGGCGCGACCACTTGCAAGTTGTCGCCTAAAGTCTGCCATTGGTGAATCATCGATCGGATCAACCAAGGACATATTCTGGCGACGGAAACCACGATCAAGCTCACGGCTTGTTAGGGTATAGACTATGGCACTAAAGAATAAGCTGATGACCATGATGATCACAAGGTACAGCGTCGTCAGGCGCAAAGTGGTCTTATGAAACATGCGCCCCCGCTTCACCAAATACATAGCCAAAACCACGCTTTGTTTTAATCAACGACTTAGACTTCTTGAAGGGTTTATCAATCTTGTTGCGCAGATACCCAACATAGACCTCTACTGTATTTGGGAGTACATCGGCGTCAAAGTCCCAGACGTGATCAATCAATGTCTGCTTGCTTACAGGTTGTCCAACGTGTTGCATGAGGTACTCAAGCAAAGCAAACTCCTTCTGGGTAAGTTTGATGTCTTGATCAGCACGCCGAACGGTGGCTTTTATCGTATCAAGCTCAACGTCTTGATAGTGAAGCGTAGTCCCCTTGGTTTCTGTGGGCCGACGCAGCAGCGCACGCACCCGCGCAATTAACTCGACAAATGAGAATGGCTTCACGAGGTAATCATCCGCTCCGGCATTCAAACCGGCCGCTCGCTCTAAGACGGTATCTTTTGCGGTTAGAAACAAGACAGGTACGGTCCTGCCTCTCTCACGCAGATTCTTGAGCATCGTGACGCCATCCATTTTGGGCATCATTCGGTCTAGAATAATGAGATCGTAGCTCTCCGCCTCTGCTTTTGCCAAGCCATCCTCACCGTCATGAGCTGTGTCGACCGCATAGCCATGCGTCTCAAGACCACGCTTGAGTGCGCCAGCAATTTTTACTTCGTCATCTACTACGAGTATTCGCATACTTACTAGTATACGGGGTTTTCTGAGAACAAACTTAAAAGCAGCCGGGGGTTATCGGCTGCTTTTATCATAAGTTGAGGTTATGGATTATGTGATTATCTCATCCCGTGTGGGCCCATGCCTCCTTTTCTGCCGCCCATAAAGATACCCTTGAGATCAGAGAGGTCCAGGCCTTGCTCGCTCGCCCACGATTCGAGCTCGGTGCGGTGCTCCTCATGTTTTGCTTTGCGCTCCTCTGGGGTGAGATCTTTCATCTCATCTCTATTCGATTCACGCTCCTCCTTCAGCTCGGCCAGTTTGGCCTCAATCGCCGCTTTTTGATCGCTCGTTATAGTACCGTCGTCGACCAAAGCTTGCAGACGCTCAGCAACCTTTTGCTCGCGTTCTGCCTCGTGCTCGCTGTGTACCTCATCAAATACTTGCTTTACCTCATCTTCATTGAGATTAAATTTTGAGGCAATTTTACTAATGATGTCTGCGGGCCCACCGCCAGCATCACTCTGTGCAGAAACTGCTGATACGCCGGCTAGGCCACTGAGTCCGACAACACCAGCTGCACTCGCAGCAATGAGTGAATTTTTTAAAGCTTTTTTAATACGTCCTCCTTGTTACATGTGGTTGTATGTGGGTTATCCGTTGCACACTTAATTATTTACGCCGCTGCGCAGTAGGTGTGTCGATCAACGTTAAGCCCGATAATGTGCTTTACTGACGTAGCCAGTAACACCCTTAGGGTAGCGCTGTATTCTGAATTTTTGCTGAGACTATAATCTAATGTGAATGTGAGTGAAGTGCAGTAAGAGCACATAGAATATAACTGTCAACACAAACGCACCCAGTGAAAATATCAGCTTAGATCGCTCCTGTCTCAAACGTGATTTCTTATTTTTTGCGTGTGCAATGTCTATAGCGTCATCGCCAAGATATATCGACAGGTAGGTCCCAGCCGCTGAGAGTAATACGATAAGACCAAGGGGCCACGGTGTAGTGATTATTTGCTTGAACAAGTGGAGTAATACCGTTCTGTCATATGTTGCAGGCCACAACGCAAGGCTGGCAATGTTAAGCACAACTGCAAACACCCATACTAATATCTCGGTGTATATCATCCGCATACCTGTTAGTAAGCGAATCGGGAAGTCAAGTAAAAAGCCGGCATCCGCGATTGGTGTACAGAACACAAAAAACGACCAGCTGAGGAGTGCGACAAGCACACCACTACTTAACCCAAATTGCAGAACAGAAATAACGAGGTATGCGCTAAAAAGGCTGAGTACGATGAAGAACTTCTCGACACCTTTTGGTTTTTGCTTCATTTTGTTACTGATTTTGTTTTACGCGCTTGAACCAGGTCGTACACTTCACTCAAAACTCCAATACTAATAAACACAGTCCCTGCGATAAGTGTGGTGAGCCGTAGATCACGGAGCAGTACATCAGCGACCGCCTCAATAAGCGCCTTACTACTCGCATCGGAGTTTGCGGCAATCTTACTGGGTGCAGTAGTAACAGCTACCCAGACGAGTAGTAGTCCAACACCGCTCCCCAGAACGATTCGTCGTAGCGTTTTGACGTGATGAACAGATAGCGTGACCGCCAATGCGAGGCACACGAGTGCCACGATAATTAGTAGAATTGTGCCTTGTTTAAACAGTTTGTACGCGTTGCGTACACTGGCAAGTCGCTCGCTCTGTAGCTTGATGTTGAATGATCTGGAATCAGGCAAGTCGAGACGGGCAATCAATGGTGCGAGTTTAGTATCTTCCAGTAACACAATTGCGCCCGTGATCGTTGGCCCCATGTTAAACGTTGCTGTATCTGAATCTGAATCAAGCTGTGTGACCAATTGTTTGTGAGCAGTGCGTATACTGGCGCGCCATAAGGATTGAAATGCCTCAGAGTCAAGTGTCTGAGAGATTGTCTCGTTGATACTGGTTATTGCGGCTGCTTTCAGCTGTTCATCGGTTTTACCGATACGTTCACCCTCGGGCAGTGTGAAAGTAGCAAGATCCACACCAGACGCAGACTGTCTAAGCTGTTCATCAACTTTAGTAATAATGAAATCTTTAACGGCATCCTGTTGTGACAATGGCTCAACGGTGGCCACATAGGTATTTGTGTCGGTTACTGCACGATTAAGCCAGGTTGTCACCACGCCAAATAGAAGCAGCCAAGTCGCAAGCACACCAAAAACGACTGCAAGTGTCGTCCTAGCATAATGATGTTTTTTTGTTTGCGAATCCTGAGCAGATGTATTTGTAGCCACAAGCCCATTAAACCACATTTAGCAATTAGTTACTTACGAACAATGAGTTGGAATATATGCCAGTGCTTTAGTGAACCATCTCCCTGTGCCATGCTGTCTTTGATTTCTTTGAGTTTGACTGTCTCCAAATCTTCTACCAACTTCTCCACTTCAGCTTGGGTGTGAAACGTCATCATAGGATTGTCATACCAATCGTCCTCATGCCCAAACAGGTGGAATGCAAATACGCCACCCTGCTTCAGTGATTGGACTATACGCTCGAATGTTGCCCCAAACGCTTCAGGTGCAATAAACGGTAGGGCAAACATGGCATTTATGTAGTCGAACCGTTCAACACCATATTCATAATCCTCCATGGTGCTGATAATCGGGTCAAGTGAGGGTGACCCGACCTGCTCTGCCAAGTTCAGTAGCGAGGGATTTGAATCAATCGCAACCACACGATGCCCACGGGCCAGCATATCTTTGGTATCAACCAGCGCTCCGGCTGCTACATCAAGACACAGCGAATGCGGGGCAATGAGCTCAACCGCCTCTTGGTACAATTCCCGCGGAGGATTGTCTTTGGTGTTTTTGTTGAATGTGTCCCAGTCTGTCATATCCTCTCTCTACTTCTTTAAGATGCCCCGCTTTATCAGGTCTGGGATAATCTTGTTACGAACTATCAGTGAAACCCTATTGTTCTCGGCATCTTCTGCGCCAATCCAGTGGAGATATTGCATCTCAGTTGATGGCTGGGGATCACCAATAAGTTTACCTGAGTACAACTGGATTGATACGTCGCGATCGGGCCTGCCAGCAGCAACATCAACGTACTCACCAACAAACTCTAGGCTTGCTAGATCGACTTTGCAGTTTAGCTCCTCCTTCACCTCGTTGGTCAGACACTCCTCTACCGTTGGCTCGTCAAACTGCCCACCTGGCATAATGTATTCTGCTGTGACATTTTGTGAATACTTCTGGCACACCAAAAATTTGTTGCCTTTATCGTTCAGGACGAGCAAACCAATTTTGTTATAAAACGCCATGACCTTACCAGCTAGCCAGCAAGTACTCCTGCAACTATCTCAGCCATTTCCTTAGGTGGTACTGTTGCCTTACGAATATATTTAGAGACCCCTAAAGACATCGCCTCTTTGGTAATGTCTTCGTTCTCAAGATTTGAGAACACTACTACTTTTGTCTGGTGCTCCACAGGTTTAAACTGTCGGAGAAACTCAATTCCACTTAGCTCTGGAAGCATCATATCGAGTAGTATCAGATCGTATTCGGCCTCTTTAACCTTCTCGAGAGCAGGTCCACCATCGTCAACAGTATCAACCTCATACCCCTCTTTTATAAACAGAAGCTCATACGCCTCTCTAATCCCATCGTGATCCTCGATAACTAATATCTTGCTCATGACTTGTCCTTTCTAGGTAATTTTATAACAAATGTGGTGCCAACGTCTTGTTTTGATGTAACTTCAACGACTCCCTTGTGCAGGGTGACAATTTTCTTGACCAAATATAGGCCTAGGCCATTCCCTGTTACCGGCTCATCAGTGCGCTTTGCAACCCTCGAGAAGCGCAAAAAAAGCTTGGGTATGTCTGATTTGTGGATACCTATTCCAGTATCGCGTACCGAAACTACTGAGCATTTATTAGTTGAGGTTACGCTGATATCGACAGTTCCGTTAGGCTTGTTATACTTAATCGCATTATCGATAAGATTACTAAGACACATTCGTAGTTTAATCTTATCCGCATATAAGACAGCTGAGCTTGGAACATCCACTTTTATAGAAACATCACGCTTCTTAGCCTTGCTAGACAGCATACGAACTACACCGTTTACAAACGGCAGCGCCTTAAATAGCTCTTTTTCTAAATTGCTCTTACCTGCCTCAAGCCGTGCAGTCGTGAGGAGGTCCTGGATAATCGTAATCTGCTCCTCGTTGCTATCAAAAGCCTTTTTCACCAACTCTTGCTGCTCTTTTGGGATCTCACCAAAGTAGCCCTCGAGTAATAGGCCTAAGAACTGCTTAACTGCTGTTGCCGGAGTATTGAGTTGGTGAGAGACTATCGACATAAAATCATCCTTGGCCGACTCCAGCTCCAAACGAGCGCTGATATCCCTAAAAACTTCAATCAGTCCAATCACCTTGTCATTTTGAATAATCGGTGCAACCGTAACCTCAACCGGCACAAGAGCACCGCTAGATATCTTGTAATTGACACGAGTGTTCACAACACGTTTTTGGCTGTATGCCCTAAATGCTGGCCGATTTTGACTCGATATTATCTTGCCCTTCAAGTCTTGTGCCTGAATCGAATGTATCAATTTTTTACCAGACAGCTCTGTGTTGCTTATCTTGAGGAGCTTCTCGGCATACCTATTTACAAACTCCACGACTCCAGACTGGCTCGTCACAATAACACCTTCACCGATACTCGTCAGTATGGCATCATCCTTCTTCTGGTTTTTAACTGCCAAGTTTCGCTCCTGCTTGAGATCATGTGTTATGTTTTCGGCAAGCTTGTAAGCGCGCTTTCGAGAGCTTGCCAAGCTATAGACTGCTATGGCGAGCAACCCACTGGCAAGTATGCCGCCAACAAGGATGTACTGCGGAAACTGCTCCGTGGTATTTGAGGCGTATACGGGCAACGCAGTGTATTTTATAACCCATTGATGCCCGGCCACTGTGACGACATTTGTCTTTTGTGGCAACCCGCTAACTGGGCGAGAAGCTCCGTACATACGCGCATCCTCACTTATAAGGTCAGCTGCAGGCGCATCAAATATCTCAATGTTCACACCCGTGCTTTGGTTTCCAACAGCTGCATCCATAAAGTTGTCCATACGCACCGGGCTATACACATACCCCTCGATATTAGCTCGCCGCTGTACTTGGTTATTAACCTGTACGCCTTTTTTGTATACAGGAGTGTAAATTAAGAAGCCAGCCTGAACGTCTGCGTTCGTCTCCTGCAGCAAAGTAACCTTACCACTCAACGCTACATCACCCGTATCCCTCGCTGCACTCATTGCAGTACGCCGCGTCTGCTCGCTAAACATATCGTATCCAAACGCACGCTGGTTACGCTCATCAAATGGCTCTAGATACAGAATTGAGGTATAAAGCTCACGCTCAGGTTCCACAGGATTAATTTCAAAGTCAGGGAATCCCTCACTCTGCACGCCCTCCTCAAATGATTGCCGCTCTGCTGCAGGTACAACAACTGAATACCCTATGCCCTGGTTCCCTGGGTAGTTTTTAGCAATCTGCAAGCCGTCGACATATGATCGCCACTCGTCACGGGTCACCTCCTCAGAGGCACTAATAAGACTATTCGCACCCAGCAATGAGTTAGCATAGCTACTTAAGCGCTGCGTTATTAAACCTTCGATTTTGTTTATCTCAGTCTCAAATTGCAGGTTGGCGTTGTTCGTAACGTCGTTTCGTGCACCACGCCACACTAAACCGAGCAGCAACACTGGGGCAATAAAGAACAGCAATGCCACTTGTGTTGGGCGCCACCCGAAGATTGCATCTCGCTCATGCTGCAGTGGGTACAGTGCAAAAGCCAACATCAAGAACATAGATGTTGTTGGTAGCGACATAGCTCTAATCCATGATGCAGAATCCAACACCGAGAGATTATATGCAATGCTAATCAACGATAATAAGCAAATAAACACGAGTGCAGCGATAGCCCCCGAGACAATGAGCGTGACCCATCTCTTCCGAGACGAAGACCGTAATATGATCAATGAGGTTGCCACCAAAATAAAGTTTATCGAGGTTGCCACCGACATTCTGGCTATATCTGATACAAATAACTCTGTTCCACGAATTACTACATTGAGAAGGTTCGCTAGTGACACCACTGCAATCGTTGAGATCATGACAGCATACAGTGCATTGCCTCTCGCCCCTCCCCTTCGTTGCGTCGCGGTATGTAGCGCAACGATTGCTGAAAAAACAAATAGTCCGATTGTGGCGTAGTGCATGCCAGCGCCCAGTCCAAATGGTGCTATCAATGATACTTCGTGTAGTATCCACGCACCCAAGCTAATGACTGACGCCAGAATTACAAATGACAAACAAAAGAGCGTTTGTGATTTAATATCGTGATGCCTCTGCCGGCTATATAGTGTCACGCAGGTCGCACCAAGCAGAACAGTTACCATGGCAATTATCGCAGGTACCACCTCTTGAATTACCTGCGTCTGCTGCTTACGTGACTCCGCCAGCGCAACATGCCTTGCTACAGCATCAAAGCTATAATTGTTATGAAACTGGTTCCATGGCGATTGCTGCTGACCAGTTGCTAGATCGTAGTAGTATGCCCGCGCACTGTCCTCATACTTCACTAGCTCACCGGTAACTGGTTCAATCCAAAGGTCTAAAATCACGTTGAGTGTTACACCACGAGTAACACCCACCCCTGGGAGGTTCCCCAGTTCATTTGTCTGATCGGCCGTAAAGCTACTCGTATAGTGATCGGTGTCCAGGCCGAGAATTGTCTCACTCTCCTGAAAGCGCATATCGATCGGCTGATTGTAATTGACGTGCCAGTACGTGAAGTTATTCCTGTTATTGCCCTTTGGGGCAAAGAGATACCCCTTTCTGTCTATATCTCCGTGACCGCTCACATGCTCTCGTGTCTCGTGATCTATGCCGTAGAGCCGCTCTACACTGAATATGGGCATATCGTCGATTGTCCTAACATCAAACGTATTCTTAACCTCGACCACGCCATCGTGCTCGCCGACTCCCTGATATGCAAATGTCGTTTGTGAGCGCGTCTCACCAGTAAACTGCTGCTTATCCTCATCATACAAGTTATCGTACGATACGACGTCTGCAGAATATCTATAGTCAGCGGGTAGCTCTAAAAGTTCAAGTTTAAAGTAGGTAAGCCACGCAACCAACAGAATAAGCATTAGGACAAAGCTTACTCCAGAAATCATCAGTACGTATTTGTGTAATTTTTTCTTCACTATCCACCCTGTGTGAGTTAACACTATTGTAGTACGTCGAAGCGGCAAACACTAGTGATCTGCTGTTACCGCCTAGACCCCGTGACCCACTTTTGAGATTTGCTCATAGCC
>JAGQNU010000028.1 GCA_020427905.1 Candidatus Saccharimonadota bacterium
AGGTGGTTGGTTGGTTCATCGAGTATCAGAACATCATGATTAGCGAGTAGCAGTTGCGAGAACTGAAGCTTTGCCTGTTGCCCGCGAGAGAGCTCACCCACCTTCTTGCGTAAATCTCGCTCGCCGAGACCCATGCTCATTGCTTGCCGATACAAATCTGTCGATTTTGCACCAGTATCTTCGAGAGTTTTGCGAGCAACGATATCATCTGGCAGATCTTGTACATCTTGTGAGAAGTAGCCGATACTTAAACCGTCCGCCATTTTCACTTCCCCAGAATCACGTTGCAGTCTGCCCGCAAGTATGTTGAGGAGTGTAGTCTTGCCGGAGCCATTCAGGCCCTGTATATGCCACCGCTCTGCACCCCGTATAACGATCGAGACGTCATGGAGCACCTCTTTGCTGCCCAGGTGTTTTTTGAGACCTGTAACCTCATAGAGCTTTCTATCGTGGGTTATGCCTCCTGTGAGCTTCACTGCATAGTGCTTTATGGATTCAGGTCGCTCTACCTCCTCAAGCTGATTTATGCGAGTTTGCATAGCTCGTGCCTGCCCACTAAACGATCTCTGGACGTTGTTCTGATGCCAATCAAATTGTGCTTTGTCATTGTCGCGCATCTTTTGGTTTCTCACGCCTTTACGTGCTCGGTCTTGCTTCTCACGCAAAACACGCTCTAGTTGCTTGCGCTTCTGCTCACTCCTCTCAAACTCTTCAAGCTTCGCTTGGTACTCGATCTCTTTTTGTTGTTTGTAAAAGTCATAGTTGCCACCATATTGTTTTAACGAACCCTTGTCCAGCTCAAATACTGAGGTTGCGACATCATTAATAAAACTACGATCATGACTCACAAGCAAAATCGCACCAGTGAAGTTAGTGATGAATACGCGCAACCACTCTAAGCCTTCGCTATCAATATTATTTGTTGGCTCATCGAGTAGTAGCACTGTTGGCTCTGGGTCAAGGGTGAGGACCTGTGCCAACGCAAGGCGTGTCTTTTGCCCACCGCTAAGCTGCTTCACTTGCTTTTCGTTTACATCATCCAGCATCACCAAGCTGAGCGCATAGTCAATACGCCACTGCTCACAATTGATGAAGCTATCGTTGACAGCTTCCCCTTGACGCTCGGGCTCTTGCGGCACGTAACCAACGACCTCATCATGAAGGTGGACAGTGCCTTCATCGGGAGCCACCTCACCAAGAAGAATTCTTAAAAGTGTTGTTTTACCGGCACCATTCTCACCAATCAGAGCAATAACCTCTCCGGGATTAACTGCCAGGTTGATATCATCAAGTACAATTTTTTCATCATAGGTTTTAGTAATATGTCTGAGACTAAGCATAGATTCTCCTTACTCAAAAAGCTGAGCGTGTTAGTAGCGATACGCTACACAGGGCTCAGCTTTTTGTCAGAAGAATAATGAAATGATCAAACTAGAAAGAACCGGATCAATGCCCGTGTAGATATCTCTATAGTTTGATTCGTATCATTGTATATAGCTCTCCTATTACTGTAATGTACGCATTATAGCATAAGTATATTACTTTTGTCAATATCTACTGATGTTTGGGACCGACATATTTGGCGTCGCCAAAGCCAAGGATCATGTAGCCTATGACATTGAATATCCAGAGACCAACCACTCCAAATCCAGTACTTTTGCCGAAGTGCTTAGCAAGGTCAATTGATACCATGAGTAGCACTACAACGTTCACAAATGGGACGAGGAGTAAGAGAAAGCCCCATCCGTTGCGACCGGCTATCCTAAATAGTGTATAGGTGTTATACAGTGGAATGAGTGACTTCCAGCCCTCTTCCTCGGCTTTCTCGAACATCTTCCACATGCCGACAATTGCTGCGACAATGATGGCAAGATAGACCACTATCATAAGGCCGCCTGCGAATAGACCGCCACCGCTCACCTCTGTTGAATATTGATACGTTTGAGCAAAGTTCATCACTCACCCCCTTTGTTAATGTCACTACTATTATACCACCTGCCGTCAAAGGCAATCAGCGGCAGATGAGAGCACTAGTCTCTCTTAGGGATGATGACAGCTGTACTCGTAACGATCATGAGCACACCAGCCAGCGCATACATCACAGTCGATGTCCCAGTACTGGCAAGTGTATCAGATTGTGACTGACTGCTTTCACTGCTTGATGTTGTAAATTGCCAGGTGTCAGACGAGCTAATGCCCGCGTAGTAGATTCCGTTGTTAGCTCTGATGGCTGTCGCATCTATCAAAACGTAATAGGTTGTTCCTTCCGCCAAATCATTCAATGGGTTGATAGTTAATGTAGTAGTACCGTTGCCCGCGATAGAGCCGCCGGCCACATCGATTGCCTCTACCAATTGATTATCACTGGCTCGATAGATATTTATGTAGCCACTTGATGCTCCTGAAGGCGTGTTGAAGGTCATTACTAAATCATCAGTTGGATCAATACCAGTACCGTTATTGGTGGGCGTGAGGGTTAGTGGTAGCGGTGTAAGCGTTTGCGACGTTAAGAACGGATAGCCGTCATTGGTTACGCCGTCTATCTTCCAATCGTCAGTGTTACCCGCATCATCATTAGGCGTGCCGACAAAATCCCAGGCACTTGTGAGCCCGGCTGTTGCTGTGTCTGTGAATGTCGCGAGCGTCTTCATTTGTGCAGTTGTTTTGTCTGTACCAACTACAGTATCTGAGCCAGCTAATGACTGCCCGGTAGTTTCTGAATCATAGAAGTTATTGATGCACCCTGTACATGTATTAGCGTCAAAGATGAATCCTGCATTAGTCTGACCTGCAACCGAACCAGTAGAATACGAGTTGGTAACTGTTCCGGAATTCATAAAGCTAATAAACGAGCCCCCATCGCCTGGCGTGCTTGGTGTCACATTGCCCCGCGAGTAGCTATCGCGGATAGTTATATCACACGAGGCGCCAAACCCGAGAAAACCCGCTATGTCGTCATGTCCACTCACATCACCTGTAGCAAAAGAGTTCTCAACCACCGCATTACACATTTGCCCAACAAAACCGCCAGCACGTACATTTGATTCATCACCGTCATTGTCGCCTATCACGTTGCCAGTGGCAGATACATTTGTAAACGTTCCCCAGTTAATCTCTCCGACAAAACCGCCGACAACGCTCTCTCCTGTTACGCTGCCGCTACTTGATGAATCAGTGACACCCAAGGTGTTATTGCTGAACTGCAAGTATCCAAAAGCGCCGCCAGTGAAAGTACCGGTACTTACTACGTCTACTGATGAATGAACATTACTAATGTTGCTCGCACTGTTGAGCGCACCACCAATTCCTCCACAATCGCTACCACATGTTACGTTGCCCGATACGGTAATGTCACTGAGAGCAACAGTGCCCGAGCTATAGCCAATTACACTACCGCCAAAAACGTCGCCAGTGATTGATACATTTGTCATGTTGAAGTTGCTCAGCGCATAACTCTCAAAGCCATAACCGATCAACGCAACGTAGTTTTCAGCCGGGCGATTAATCGTAAAATCAGAAATAGTGAAACCATTGCCCTCCAACGTGCCCGAGAAGCGATTGCTCGAGTCGTAGCCGATTGGATCAAAGCCAGCTCCACTGTTCCAGCAAGAGGTTGCGGAACAGTCAATATCTGAGACCAGCTCATAGCTAGCAGTTAGATCAAGCTCCATGTCTTGCAGTTGAGCACAGGTTGAAATTTGGTAGGGTGCACCAGGTGAACCATCGCCGCCATCAAATGCAAACACGGATGGCACGTTCACAACTCCCACAATAGATAGCACTAGCAGAGCCGCAAAGATGACGTTCACAAAGCGGTTCACAATTGTTTTTGTTAGCATCACTACACCCCTCGTCTCACACAACATTAGCTCAAGTATACCGCTTAAACTTAAATAACAAAACCTATATGTGAAATCAATCGAAGTGATAAAATATCTACTATGCAGAAGCACCGAATTTACTCCATGGCTTTCGCCGATGTGTACCCACATTACGTGGCAAAGGCTGAACGCAAAGATAGAACCAAGACCGAAGTTGATGAGATTATCCGTTGGTTAACTGGCTACTCTCAGAAGCAGCTAGACGCTCAGATCGCATCTAAAACCGACTTTGAAACGTTCTTCAAAGATGCACCTGCGACGAACCCAAACCGTAAACTCATCACGGGTGTCGTCTGCGGCATTAGAGTTGAAGATATTGAGGAGCCGCTCATGCAGGAGATTCGCTACCTCGACAAGTTGATTGACGAGCTTGCCAAAGGCAAATCAATGGACAAAATCCTCCGCACGAGTACAGAGTAAAACTGAAAGAAATTACTATTGTATTTACCCATACCGGGGTCTATTATGAGCGTATGAAAAAACATAAGCTTAATCAATCTGGTGCTGCGCACCTCATTTTAGTAATTGTAATCGTGCTAGCTGCAGTCGGTGGCTTTGCCTACTGGCGAATAAGTCAGATTCAAAATGAATCCAGTGATGACACCTCTGCCTCCACTCCAAGCGATAGCTCGGCCAGGATTAAACACCTGGGGATTGATCTTGACTACTACGATTCTGCAACGCAGACTGCTGGTGACATTAAGTTCATTAAACTTCCGACATCTGAGGGCGGCGTTGACAGCGTCTTCTGGGAGTATGGTCGCATGGGCGAAGCTAGCTCAGCTGGGCCAGCCCGCCGCAACCCACAGCCAACCTTTATCGCTCCACTCGGCACCAAAGTTCACGCTCTAGTCGACGGCACTGTTGTAAATGTCCCGAAACTCTATAGCGGAGATTACAGCGTGCATGTGCAACCAAAAGGCAGCGACCTTATCTTTGAGACCGAGCACGTTATTAACGTCAAAGTGAAAAAGGGTGACACAGTAAAAGCTGGAGATGTTGTGGCAGAAGTCAGCGACTACGACTCCCACAACCTCGATGGACTTGGTCTATTTGAGATTGGCATATTAAAGGGCGGCAATCCACCAAAGCATGTCTGTACCTTTGACTACCTTGACGACTCTATCAAAGCTGAAACGCTGAAGAAGATTACCGCACTTGAGGACGCCTGGGAGGATTTTATTGGCAACCCAGACTTCTACAACCAAGCAGCTGAACCTACTCCAGGATG
>JAGQNU010000029.1 GCA_020427905.1 Candidatus Saccharimonadota bacterium
TCGCCGACAGAAAGCTTGCCCTCTTTTTGGTGAGTAACATGCGGCGTAAAACCATCGTGTAAGTATTGTGGCTCATTGAAGATTGCGCCTTTATTGAGTAGACAATCTTGTACACCAGCGTACAGAGCGCTGAACTGCTGCAAGTCCTCTAACCTTGTAACTATAAGTTCGTCGCCCCAGCGCTCCTCGGCTAAACCTCTCACAGAAAATCCAGTGGTATCCGTAAGGCACTGCTCAAGTAAGCCAGCTATCTCGTCACCGCTTTTGTTGATTGCGAAAACACCAGCCAGTGTCGCATGAAGTGGTGTTTCTTCTCGCGGGAATTCATATCCTAATGGTAAATCACCAAAAAAAGCGGCGACCGCCCACTTTTGCGTCAACTTCTCATCAGTCATGCTGATTCACCACTCGTGAGTTCAAGATATTTTTTGAACCGACGGATAACCTCGTCCTCTCGCTTGGGATTGGTGCCACCAATCTTCTTGATAGCCTCATCTACTGACATCCAAACTCTGTCGGAGTGCTCGTGATCCATGCCATCAAGATCTTTAACCCAGTCTCCAGCGAAGTAATGTATGGCCTTGTCCCTTTCAATACCAACATCGGTGTACTGGTTCAATCGAGATCCTAGATAGGTCTTCAGCTTAACCTCGCAACCAGCCTCTTCCGCAGTCTCTCTGAGCGCCGCTTGCTCAAGTGTCTCGCCCATTTCGAGATGACCTTTTGGCAGATGGTATGAGTCAATATCACCATCGATGAAGTGCGGAAAGTCACCTGCTTTTCTGAATAACAATAGGACTTCGACTTGCCCGTCTACCTCTCTGAACACAACACAGCCGGCTCCAATGGAGTACGGCCAATCTTTCGTGGCTCTATACTCGCTTGAGGTATACAGATCCATTAGTACCAACCGCGTGCTGCATGATGCGCTCGTGCAGCAGCCCAACTACCATAGCGACCAAGAACATATTGATTCATCCAAGTCAGCTGACAAACAGCACCCGATGCGTCCAGTGGACACGGCAACTTTGAACATGGCAGTGCTTGTGGAATCCCACACGCACCGCTTGACCGGTTTACTGCACCCGGATTACACCCAGACTCTTTCGCTACCAAGTACACTGCATCAGCGTTATTTATACCTGCCTGCGCAAGCCATTCTCCACAGTTACCTGGAGCACTGACAATCTGCTTTGCGCCTACTACCACTACTTGTTTGGTAGGCTGCACGGTTATAACCTCTTTAATTGGATTGCGCTCAGCCTCTCCGCCGTTCCTAGAGACAAGCTCGTAGGTAACGAGCTTTTTACCATCCTTACCCGGGGTTTTGACCTGGCGGTAACCGAGTGGTTGATTAGCATCCTGGATACGCTCCTCTGGGAACGGCGCCACTTCTTCTACGGTCTCCACGTTGCGCTCAACTTGAGCGATACTTATTGTCATACCTTCGGTAATACGGGACTCTTTGGGTACGTTGAGCTCATCGCCCTTCTCGAGATTAATCCCACGCTCGTCGAGAAAGTCGGCGACGGTGTTCTCATTGGTGCGTACGCCTGAGGCCGTACCGTAAAGATCCAGCGTAATGTTCTTAGCACGCTTGATGTACATCTCAGTACCGGTTGAGGTGTCGAAGGGGCTATCGGCACGCTCAAAATCGTAGTCATCCTCAGGCGAGGTTTGAAAACCGGCTTCTTTAGCAATCAGTTTTGGCGTACGTTCAGCAGTCATGACTGTGTAGTTGTTAGCGCCATCAACCACCGTAATCGGTCGGGCCCGGTAGACATTGATGGTAAACTCACTGCCGACAACTGGCTCGTTCAGGCCTGGCTCAGTTTTATCAAATTCTCCTGGCGGCAATGCGAGGTTCTTAACCACCTCTTTTACGGTATCTGCGTTGGTAGCAATGACCTTGTCCTCGCCATCAATATGTACAGTCACCACGCGAGTATCAACAGCCCGAGCGTTCGGAGTTTTAACGAAAGAAGCGTACGCAAAGTACGCTATAAAAATTAGTGCTATTCCTACAAAAAATCTCTTCTTCATATGCTCTTGCGATAAGATGTAATCGCAGCCACCCGGTTACCATAACGGTAGCCTTAATTATATCACGAGGTATGCGCGAGTGCGACACTCACGCAGCTATTTACCTTATCTGGTAGCTCGTTTACATCAAACCACTGAAGCTCGACCACCTCAAACGCTCGAGATATCTTAGCCTCATCGGCTGAGTCGACCCGAAAAAAGTCGACGTTCATCTTCGGCCAACCAAGTTTATTGTTGCTAATCCGCTCACTGGCAACATGCTCCAACTTCTTCTCGGCAACCATAAGGCTCGTCTCCTCCTCGAGCTCCCGCCTGGCAGCCTGACGCGCTGTCTCGCCCTTCTCCACACCGCCACCAGGTAGCTCCCAACGACGTGACCCGTAGGTGCTTTTTACGAGGAGAATCTTGTTGCCATTTTTAACGAGCACGCGAGCTCTGTGGGAGTTATGAAGATAGATACCAAACAGCGGCCAGAGCACGGCATAGAGCACCCTCACCGCTACTTGATACAGATGCTTCATGACAGGAGCTCCAGAGGTGCAAAGGCAGCATTTAACTTCTTCACGCCCTTAGAGCTGAAGGCAATAGAGAGCATGTCCCCATCAACATCAACCACCGTTCCAACGCCAAATAGCTGGTGTTTTACTTTAGTACCGACACCCACCTCGTGTGACGGATCAGGCGTGAAGTGACTGTCGCTGTCTGGAGTTTTTGGTGTGAAGAGTGGTTCCATCTGCATCGTGCTTGTCTCGTGCTGGCCATCAATCTCACTCAAGAACCGTGACGGTGGATTGTGTTGACCACTACCGTAGAGCATCCGGGTATTGGCATGGTACAAAAAGAGCTCCTCGCGTGCTCGCGTCATACCGACATAGCAGAGACGCCGCTCCTCCTCCATCTCCGAGGCATCAAACAGTGCTCGAGAGTGTGGAAATACCGACTCCTCCATTCCGGCCAAAAACACCACGGGGAACTCGAGTCCTTTGGCGGCGTGCAGTGTCATGAGTGTTACTGCATCGGTCGACTCATTAACGCCATCGAGATTTGAGACCAATGCCACCTCCTCCAAAAAACCGTCGAGTCCGAGTGACTCGTACTCTTTGGCCACACTGATGAGCTCCTTGACGTTCTCAATCTTATCAGCAGACTGCGGTGAGCCGTCATCCAAAAACTGTTTGTACTCGCTGCGGCGTATAACCGCATCTATAAATGGCGCCACGCCGAGCTCATCCTTCTGAGCTCTGAGGTCTGAGATCAGGTTGCTAAAAGCTATCAGCCCTTTTTGGGCTTTGCCTGTGAGATACGGACAGGTCTGCACCTGGACAAGCGCCTGGCTCAGTGGCAGTGATTGCTCGCCCATCCAATCAAAGAACTTCTCCAGACTTTTTGCACCGATCCCCCTGGTTGGCGTATTCACGATACGCAAGAAGCTCGTCACGTCCTCTGGTTGATAGATCAACCGTACGTAGGCCAGAATGTCCTTGATCTCTTTGCGGTCATAAAAGCGTACACCACCGACAACTCTGTACGGTACGCCGTAACGTAAAAACGCCTCCTCAAGACTGCGGCTCTGCGCATTGGTTCGATACAAAATAGCATGGTCATTGTACTTACGCCCCTCAGCAACTCGCTGCTTAATCTTAGCGATGATGCTCTCGCCCTCCTGTGCCTCGGAGTGTACTTGCACAATCTGCACTGGTGCGCCTGAGCCAGCTTGCGTCCACAACTCCTTGTCACTGCGCTGCTCGTTTTGCGTAATTACTTTATGGGCTGCATCAAGTATATTTTTGGTACTCCGATAGTTCTCCTCCAGCTTGATGACAGTTGCACCAGGAAAGTCACGTTCAAAGTTCAGGATGTTCCTGAAGTCGGCCCCGCGCCAGCTATAAATGCTTTGCCAGTCATCACCCACTACGCAGAGATTCTTCTTCTCGTCGAGCAGCAGCTTAATCAATGAATACTGTGCGCCGTTGGTGTCCTGATACTCATCAACCATTATGTGAGTGAATTGCTTTTGCCACTTTTCACGCAGCTGCTTGTGGTGCTTGAGCATGGCAACCGTGCGACCAATCAAATCGTCAAAGTCCAGAGCTGCCGCATCACGCAAGGCTCGCTCGTACAGCGGAAATACTTTAGCCGCCACCTTCTGCGCGGGCAGCGTAGCAGTCCCAAGATACTCCTCGGGAGAAACCAGCTCGTTCTTAGCTGCGCTAATCATGCCGCTGATAGCACTCGGCTTGAACTGCTTCTCATCAACCGACAGCTGCTTGCAGATATGCTTGATCGTACTCTGCCGATCTGACTCATCAAAAATAACAAAGTTCTTTGGGATCCCCACTGCCTCACCATCTTGCCTGAGCAGCCGCACGCAAATCGAGTGGAACGTTCCCATATAGGGCATAAATGCTCGGTCCTCGTGGCTTCTGCCTAGTAGCGCTGCCACGCGCTCACGCATCTCTTTAGCTGCCTTGTTAGTGAAGGTCACTGCCAGGATTGAGAACGGACTGGTACCCGACTGCACTAAATACGCCACACGATGTGTGAGTGTTTTAGTTTTACCACTCCCTGCTCCAGCCAGAATAAGCACCGGACCCTCTGTGGTCTCGACTGCTTGTTTTTGTTTTTCGTTCAGTCCCTCAAGTAAATGTTGCACTCATCCAGTATAGCAAAACAATGGTACCTACAACGGGAGAAATGGGATAGAAATATCAGCGTAAATGATGTACAGTACCGCGCCAAGAATCACTACCAGAAGCAGCAGAATGTAGAGTGGTGTGTGATTTTGTTTGCTCAACTTAGACCAATCGTGCAACGTTGGGTGATACTCGTCGGTGTCATAGATATCAACAGGCTTTGGCTCATCACTCCCCTCTTCATCATCAAGGTTGTCGGATTGTAGTTGAATACTCTTGGTTGCCTCGGTGACAGTATCTGATGGTTTTGTATCGGCCGACACATCATCGTCTTTGGAATCTTCTGGCCCGGAATCATCATCTGTCTCCAGATCCGGATCTTTATCAGTTTTATCAGCTTCAGCATCCTTAGCTTTATCGGGCATTGAGCTAAATTCTACCGGTTCATCCTCTTTTTTGCCCTCAGTCTTTGCCGGTTTGGAAGCTCCCTCGTTTTTAATCTCCTCGACAGGCTCGGTATCATCTGTTGGCTTGTCTTCAGCTGCTTTTCGCTTCACCGGCACAATTTGCTCATCTTCAGACTCTTCGTCGTGCTCAGCCTGCACCGCTGCCACACCGCGCTTGATCGGTTCCACAGATTTTTTGCTCATAACATTAAGCGAACCTGGGTTGTGTGTGTTGACAATAGCCGGTGCGGAAGAGGCGCTCGAACTTTTTTCAACTTTTGGTGCCGATGCATCGGTGGCTTTGTCATCCTCGTGAGCCTCGATCAACTTCTGCCCCGGGTGGGGAGATTTTAAGATTGACTCAGAACTTGTTGCCTCATTGGGGTGGATAATGTCAAAGCTTTTCTTTCCAGCATGTTTGGTGCTTGGTTTGCTCTGTTTTTTTGGCAGAACAGGTTTGTCCATCTTCTCACCGCTTTTACCAAGTAATGCTTCGGTCTGTTTGGCGAGATCGCCTACCGCGCTCTCAAGCATAGCCTCGTCGTTCTTCTTGACGACTTTTTTAGTAGCCGATTTTTTTGTAGTAGTTTTCTTGGCAGGAGTCTTTTTTGTGGTCTTTTTAGTTGGCGCCATTGTTAACCCTTCACCTTACCCGAGTTGTTAGTTTCGCGAGTCTTCAACAGACTCTCTGCTCTCTCAACAATCGGCCAGAACGTACCGACAGAGAGGCTCGCTCCGCCAACCAACAGCCCGTCAATTCCTTCAGCTTGCAGATATGCGCCGCAGTTCTCTTTGTTGACACTTCCGCCGTAGAGAATCGAAACCTTGTTGGCAGCATCAAAACCGTAGAGCATAGCAATCTCTGAGCGTATTTTTTTGACTGCCTTCACAGCATCATCTGGATGCGCAAACTTACCCGTACCAATTGCCCAGAC
>JAGQNU010000030.1:0-487 GCA_020427905.1 Candidatus Saccharimonadota bacterium
AACCAACTGAGCTACATCCGCCAAATTGGCTTTTCATTGAAAAGTCAGATTACATTCTAGCATGCATAACAGATATAAACAATCTGTTTTTAGCTTAGAACAAGCTCCCTAACATCAACGATGGCACCGTCTGTATCACAAACTGTTACGAGTGGCTGGAATCCCTTTGCCTGCATCCGAGTGAGAAAACTATATCTTGCAATAGCCCCACTAATAACTCCTCTGAGCCCATCCGGATGTTGTTTTGCACGTTCTGCAAGAAAACTGTCCACTCCAGGATCAATCATTAAGTCTACGCTATTTCCTTTTTCGCTTGCCATACATGCCTCCTTTGTTAATTGGAGCATATCATGCAGTCCTATAAACGGGGGAGGTGGTGGCCTAGATGGTCCATGTTGTACTCACGACGGAGCGCCTTGAGTTGATCCTCACGGGTGACACCAATCTTAACGCCAGGATTGAGAATATTGTGTGGGTCAAATACCTT
>JAGQNU010000030.1:566-1979 GCA_020427905.1 Candidatus Saccharimonadota bacterium
GCTGTTGAGCCACCAAGTTGCATCACCATGCCGTAGTAATCATCCATGATCTTGAATGCTTTTTGGCGATCACCAAGCTGCGAGAGATCTAAGAACGGTTGCATGTGTAGATTGGCGTTACCGGCATGGCCCCAGACAGCCGCATCGAGATGGTTCTTTTTGAAGATTCCATAGATGTTGTGCACAAATGTCTGAAAATGCTCCTGCGGCACGATACCATCCTCAATGATTGGCAGAGCCTTCTTTTTGCCTTCTGAGTGAGCCACGACAGCGGCAGCGGAGTGACGAATTTTCCAGAGCTCGTCACGCTCGGTGTAGTCAGTTGTCGTTTGGTAATCTGTCGTAACCTTTTTGAGAATCTTCTCAAGCTTTTTGATCTTGCGCGGTTGCACGCCGCGACCAATATCATCGAACTCGATCAGAAGCAGCACTTCTGGATATGGCTGCTCAATCAAGCCCTTAAGCTGGTCTGGGTGGTGCTGATTTACAAAATCAAGGAGATGCTTATCTACCATCTCGATTGTTGCAGGATTCAACTTCTTAATCTCACCGACTACACTATCTGCTGCATCGATACTCGAGAATCCTGCAACCACCAGCGAACGATGCATGTTATTTGGCACGATCTTGAGCGTTACTTCTGTCACGATACCAATCGTGCCCTGTGAGCCAACAAATAATGGCGTCAAATCAAAGGTGCCGTCTTTGCGCTTCACATCGGCTAGATCGTAGCCTGTTGAATTTTTGCTAACATCCTTCTTGATAGTTGCAATCAACTCAGCATTGTCTGAGATCAACCCATCAAGCTGACGATAGATCTCGCCCTCAAAGGTTGCCAGGCCCTTTTTGCGATTAAGTTCTCTCTTACTGAGTCGTCCTGTCTCAATAAGCTCGCCGTTAGCAAGCACAACCTTCAAACCTGTTGTGAACTCACGAGTTGCACCGTACTTGATAGTTCGTTCGCCTGCGGCATTGTTGGCGACTGCCCCACCAATAGTCGAGAAGTCGATTGAGCTTGGGTATGGCGGCAGAAAGCGGCCATGCGTCTTAATGGTGTCTTGAAAGTTACGATAGTTAATGCCGGGCTGTACACGCGCGTAGTTCTTCTTGGTATCAAGCTCGATCAGCTTATTCATATGTGCTGGAAACACGAGTGATATACCATCTCCAATGGCAGCCCCTGCTTGGTCACTACCAGCACCGCGAGCCGTAATAGAGATCGACTTGCCTCGCTCAGCCAGCTGCCATGAAAACCGTGCGACTTTGCGTACATCGTCAGTTGTACGCGGATACACTACAACCTGCGGTTTTACTTTAAAGACACCTCCGTCAGTACTAAAAAACTCTCGGGCGCTCTCAGCAGTAGTAACTTCACCCACGACATGCTGACGCAGATACTGCGCAACTTTACTC
>JAGQNU010000031.1 GCA_020427905.1 Candidatus Saccharimonadota bacterium
GCAGGTTCCTGCAAATGAGGACGCTCCAGAGGCGAAAGAAGAGCCGAAGGCTGCTGAGAATAATTAGAAGCCGTCTGGGAATCTATTACGACGTCAATTTTTGAGAGCGAAGCTCTTGCGTTTTGATTGTAACGCGTGCTCACGGCATGCTCGTGGAACTTGTGCATTTGCTCGGTCGCATTCGTTGTATTTTCGTCTTTTTAATCAAACTCTGACCAACATATTTCCGGGTGGTTTTTAGAAATTGATCACGAAGGTGCTTCCTGGTTGTTGACAGGAGCGGCACCCCTGGTCATAATCGGGGTCCATCCAAATGAGCCCAGATGGTGGAATTGGTAGACACGCTAGATTAAGGGTCTAGTGGCCGTTAGGCCGTGGAGGTTCAAGTCCTCTCTCGTGCACCACAAAGATTCCTTCAAATTTTGCAAACCAAGGCAGCGACCTGTTTGCAAAATTTAGAGGAGTAGCATAGTATTAAGCTCGTAGCTTTTGACGGTAGTCAAAACACGAGGCAATACGCACGCTACGACGAGGGTGATTAGCTCAGTTGGCTAGAGCGCGTCCTTGCCAAGGACGAGGNNCTCGTTTACACCGAGAGGGTCGGGGGTTCGAGTCCCTCATCACCCACCAAATTAAGAATCCACCAGCAGGTGGGTTTTTGATTTGTGGCGTTCATGAAGCAAAGCCACTGCTGGCTTTGCGTGGGATCGAACAGGCGGAACGATGTCGAGCATTTTAGCGAGACAGTGAGCCGGGTCTGCGAGCAGAAAGCAATGCTTTCTGACTTGTAGATCGGAGTCCCTCATCACCAGAGCCCTGAAAGGACCGAGTCCGCCAGCTGGCGGAGAGAGAGGTCAGAGTCCTGCCAGTGGATCCCTCATCACCCACTACTTCTGCTATACTATGCACAGACATAACGGAGGTTATTATGGAAGTATTAGCAGGTTTATTCTCATTCGGACTCATTCTTTTTGTGTTCATCGGCATTCCAATTTTGCTGAGTGGTATCAGGATCGTGCAGCAGTATGATCGAGGTCTCGTCTTCACGCTAGGTAAGTTCACGAGTATTCGCAACCCCGGCCTTAATATAATCATCCCAATCATTCAGACCATGAAGAAGGTTGATGTGCGCTCTACGCCGGTTGACGTGCCCAAGCAAGAGGTCATTACTAAGGATAACGTAACAGTTGGTGTCGACGCAGTAGTCTACTTTAGGGTTATTGATCCTGCTAAAGCAATCCTTGAGACGACTAACTACACCTATGCTACAGCTCAGTTTGCTCAGGCGGCGCTCAGAGATGTTGTTGGTAACGTGGAGCTTGATGAGTTGCTCTCAAAGCGTGAGGAGATTAGCCTCCAGATTAAGCAGATCGTTGATGCCGAGACCGATAAGTGGGGTATCGATGTTGAAAACGTAAAAGTTCAGAACATCGAACTTCCACAAGATATGAAGCGCGCTATGGCCAAGCAAGCCGAGGCAGAGCGTGAAAGACGTGCAGTCATCATTAACGCTGAGGGCGAGAAGGCCGCTGCCCAGCAAGTAGCAGAGGCGGCCGAGATGCTGACAAAGATGCCTGGTGGTGTCACAATCCGTACGCTCCAAACACTTGAGAAGATATCTGTCGAGCCAAGCCAAAAAACTGTCTTTGTATTGCCGGCTGATATTGTCGATATCGTAAAGCAGTTCAAGAAATAACCAGTTGAAAAAATGGTCCGTATCAGATATGATATGTAGGTTCGCAAGCCTACTCACATAGTGCTTGGCGCGGTCCTTTTGCTCATCATCTGCGCAGCAGCGTCATAGATAATCGTAGAGCAGGGGCCCAGGCCGACAACACAATCGGCACAAAACAAGTTGTGTTGCACACCGCATACGCGGCTCTTTAGCTCAGTTGGTAGAGCAGAGGCCTGAAGAGCCTTGTGTCCCCAGTTCGAGTCTGGGAGGAGCCACCATTTGAAGTACAACCTCAGTGTTACAGCTGGGGTCTTCTATATCCAGGGGACACAAGGCGCCTTGTGGTCACGTCCCGCGACCTCAGAATTTCACGATCAGAAACCAGTTTCTGTCGGAAAGTTCTCTTGCAATACGTCACTGACGTATCTCACCCAGTTCGAGTCTGGGAGGAGCCACCAGAATCAAACCCTCCGGTAATTGTGCTGGAGGCTTTTTATTACCACCAACTTGCGCCGTACATTACAGCACCAACAATAACTGCTGCCTGAATAATAAAGAACAAACCTTGGTAAATGAGAATCAGGCGCTCTTTATGGACGATCGCGTACCAAATCCATATCGCAGTCAATATTTGGAACCCAACCCATGAGCTGAGCGAGATCCCAGCAGCAGTCTTCTCTCTAAAGATAATCATTGCCTGAGGAATAGTGATGATCGGCTCAATAATCGCAGCGGCATACGTCAATCTATCAACCAAGTAGTACCTCGACTGTTTTTTAGACACAAGTACCCTGTGTTTATGCCGGTGTATGTGTTGATGCGCCTTTTTCATATTGTTTATGCTTATCGATACTATAGCATATCTGTTGATTGAACCGACTATTTGCCCTATAATACAACTCGTCTCAAAAGCAATTTTACAAACCAAGGCGACGACCTGTTTGTAAAATTGAGAGGAAGAACATAGCGTAAAGTTGCAGCTCCGCCAATCGGCGGACAAGACCGAAGCGAAAGTTCTGACGAGCGGGTATAGCTCAGTTGTTAGAGC
>JAGQNU010000032.1 GCA_020427905.1 Candidatus Saccharimonadota bacterium
TGTGCTGAAATATCTGCAAATCGCTCAAGCTCCAAGACCTGATCTTTCGTCAGTGTGTACATATCAGCGAGATCATTCACAAGTCCTGCATCAACCAAAGCCTCGACATTCTTCTCACCAAGTGTATCAATATCAAGTGCACCCTTACTGGCATAGTGCCTCAGCGCACGCTTCAGAATCAACGGCCCCGTCAAGCCTTTCGCCCTGTAAACTACCTCACCCTCTGGTCGCACAAACTCAAGCTCGGGATATTGCCGCTTAAGTTCAGCCTCGTAGTTAATCTTTTTGGCATCCTTTGGTCTTAGGTCGGTAATAACTGACTCAACCTGCGGAATGATGTCTCCGGCCTTAAAAATAACCACCGTATCACCACGCCTTACATCGAGCCGCGCTATCTCATCGGCATTGTGCAAACTTGCATGCTGCACAGTTGTGCCCGCAACTTGCACCGGATCAAACACAGCAATTGGTGTGGCGGCACCCGTTCGGCCAATGCTAATAACAATGTCTTTTACAACTGTCGTTGCCTGCTCAGCTGCGTACTTATAGGCCACAGCGGCCCGTGGCTGTTTGCCCACGACACCCAACTTTTGATACTGCTCGCGATCATTTACTTTAATTACAAGACCATCGGTGTTGAACGGCAAATCATCGCGGGTCTCGTCAACATGAGCGACATAGTCCATGACATCTTGAAGTGTAGTGAAGACTCGTGCCTCGTTATTACGCGCGACTCCTAGTTTGCTCAACATCTCATAGGCAAACATGTTTGTTGGTACTTCACTGACATCGTCACGCAGTAAATCATAGGCCCTAAAATTAAGAGGACGGGCCGCCACCAGTTTTGGATCGAGCTGCCGAATCGTACCAGCCGCAAGATTTCTTGGGTTGGCAAATTCAGGCTCACCGGCCTTCTTGCGCGCTGCATTCAATACATTGAAATCTTTTTTCAGCATGATAATCTCACCGCGTACCTCAGTTCGACCCTGCAGGAACTGTTCAGTGTCAGCCGTTTTGCGTAATCGGAGCGGTACGCTCTGAATCGTGCGCACATTCTGCGTGACATCTTCGCCTACATAACTATCCCCTCGTGTCACCGCGCGTGTCAGCACGCCATCTTCATATATCAATGCACACGCCAGTCCATCCATCTTTACATCTGCAAAGAATTCATGACTGCTCCCTGGTAGCACTTTATCCATGCGTTTTACCCAAGCCTCAACATCCTCTTTACTAAACACGTCATTGAGGCTGAGCATGCGTGTTGAATGCTCAACCTTCTGAAATCCACCAAGCAACTCTCCACCGACCCGTTGAGTCGGGCTATCGCTCCGCACCAAATCAGGATTATCTTCCTCCAACTTTTTTAGCTCTTGAATGAGCCCGTCATACACGGCATCACTCACTGTTGGTGAGTCAAGCACATGATACTCATAGCTATACTCGTTGAGCTGAGTGATTAAGTCATCAATTCGCTGCGCTGCACTACTCATAGCATTGATCGGTACAGTTTATAGAGATAGGTGTGAATAATCGGGACAAACATGAGCTGTGTAATCTCGGCGACAATAAACGTCTTGCTTGGGAAGAACCGAATCGAGATGAGCAGTAGAATGATATAGAGTACAGCCAACATTAAAGGTAGTGCCACCATACGCCTAAACACGCGTACCCGCTGAAACTGTACCATTTGCTTGGCAGACTTGAGGGCATACATCGGATACACACCAGGCAGCGCCGCCATGTACAGAGCAATGACAGCAGATGTCATCCAGAAGAGCAGCAACAAACCAAGGAGCATCACTGCTGTGAAGAATGTTAGATCTTCAAAACCCGTCACGAAGATGCCGCTGGTGCGGGCCAATGTATACACAAAGCTCGCGAACGCAAACGGAAAGATCTCGAGCATAATCACACCAACCACAAACAGAACTGGTACAACCGAGGTAATACCCTGGTAGAGTGCATCGCGTACTTTAATAACGCTCCCATTATGTAGATGGCGCAGCGCCCAGACATAAATGAGGCTGAAGGTAAACAGCATGACGGCACCAATCGCACCATTCTGCTGCGTGGAACCGGTTGAACTCAGCACTGCACCGAGTGTCACTGCACTACTTCTCACACCGCTAATCTCTGTACCGCTTGATTTTACGAGTGAGGTAATCGAGTCTTGAATACTCTCAACGTCAGGTTGTACCGGAGCGCGAACAATCACAAAGTATACAGCCAGCTGCACCAGAAAGATGCCGAACATGATACGCTTGTGACGCCATAAAAACCTCAGACTATCCTTAATCAACTCCCATGAGGTCGGCAACGGCTTAAGCTCTGGTTTTATCCGCTTCTGGAGTCTGAAAGAGCGATACTTTAACTTCTTCCTATCCTCTTCACGCCATTTTTTATAACGAGAAACTTGTGTATCCTTATGCCGTTTAACTACGCTTGGGACTAATTGAATCGACTGCTTGTACCCAGATAACTTATTTTGGATACGGCTAGCAACCACAGCCTCCGGCCTCTTTGTGGGTTGTTTTTTCGATGACTTCTTTTGAGTCATTAGAGCTTACCGCCCATCTCATTCAGCTTGGCGATCCTGTCCTCGATGGGTGGGTGGGTACTAAACAACTTTGCCATACTCTTGCCCTTTAGTGGATTTGCAAAGAACAAGTGTGCCGTTGAACTATTCTGTCGCCTTAGTGCAGTTGAATGCGTCTCCAGCTTTTTCAATGCAGAAGCCAATCCGTCAGGATATCGTGTCGTGAGTGCTCCGGTTGCATCAGCTAAGTACTCACGTCGTCGCGAGACTGCCATTTGTACCATCATCGCAACCAGTGGCGCCAATATAGCCATCACAAGTGCGAGCACGAGCGTTAGCGGACTGCCGCCATTGTCATCATCACCGCCAAACCACATAATTCTCAGAAGAAAGTCACTCAGCAACCCTATGATGGAGACACAGGCGAAGACAATCATCATCACCCTGATGTCATAGTTTTGCACATGCCCCATCTCGTGTGCCATCACGCCCTCAAGCTCACTATCATTCATGATATCGAGCAGGCCAGTGGTAGCGGCAACAGAAGCGTGATTTGGATCACGACCAGTGGCAAAGGCATTGGGCGCTTTATCGTTAATGACGTATACCTTTGGCATGGGCATACCGGTAGCGATTGAGAGGTTCTCAACTGTACGATACAATCGCGGATTATCCTTCTTCTCAATCTGTTTAGCGCCATTAACTGCCAAGGCAACTTTTGATGATACGAAATAGCTAATAAGCGTATAGAACAACGCAAATCCAAGCACAACATACATGCTCGTTAAATCACCAACATAGAGACTGTATGCATAGCCCATAGCACCAATAACAAGCACAAATAGGCTCATAATATAAAACGTCTTGCGCTTATTGGCTGCTATTTGACTATACATCTACGCCCTAAAGATCTACGTCAACTGCCTTTTCTACTTCTGCTTGGTTCTCTACCTCAAAGAACTCGCGTTTTTTGAAGCCGAGCATGTTTGCAAAAATATTTGTTGGGAACATCTGTACTTTAGTGTTTAGCGAACGTACTGCGCCGTTATAAAACCGCCTGGCTGCCTGAATCTTATCCTCTGTATCTACAAGTTCATCTTGAAGCTGTAGAAAGTTCTGATTAGCCTTCAGATCAGGATAACTCTCGGCAACTGCAAACAAGCTCTTAAGAGCGCCGCTGATCATATTCTCAGTCTGTGCTGTCTCCTCAACTGAGCCACCAATTGCATTTGCACGCTGCTTTGTTACCTTCTCAAGTGTCTGCGCCTCG
This sequence comes from Candidatus Saccharimonadota bacterium, assembly GCA_020427905.1. Classification (GTDB taxonomy): domain Bacteria; phylum Patescibacteriota; class Saccharimonadia; order Saccharimonadales; family UBA7683; genus JAGQNU01. The sequence goes on from JAGQNU010000032.1 coordinate 3,810, forward strand.
TGCTTGGCGTATCCCTTTACGGTCTTTACAAGGTTTGGGATCAGATCAAAGCGTCGCTTCATCTGAACAGTGATATCACTCCATGCCTCTTCTGCCCGAACGTTTGTTTTAACAAGACTGTTGTATGTCGCCCATACAAACAGCAGTACGACTACTACGAGACCAATTACTACCCATAAAATCATCATATTCTCCTTTATGCTACCCTTCTAGTATACACCTTCCGGGCATCAAAAAAGACTAGCCACGCTAGTCTTTCGTTTGGTGGGCGCGGTGTGACTTGAACCCACAAGGTTTATTCAACCAACGGATTTTAAGTCCGTCGCGTATACCAATTCCGCCACTCGCCCCAACTGCCCTATTATGCTTTATTGTTGCCCCTGTTTTCAAGCTCATCAAGGAGTTCAATGAGTTTTTCGTCGGTTAGTGATGACCGAGTACTCGCGGCAAACTCATCGAGGCCCGCTTTATCAAGCTGGTACTGGCGCGCCTGAAGATATGCGTCCATCTTGTCTAGCTGAAAAACCAGCTTAGCCTCTGGCGTAGCACACTCTTCAAACTCCTTCCAAAGTTGGAATAACTCCTCGAGTCCGTTCTCTTGCAGAATCGCTTGAACAGCCTCTGCCTCCTGCCGATGCTTATCATCTATACTAACGTTGTCGTGTGGCGTAATGTCTCCGATAACGGTCTCCCCGATATCGTGGAGTAGCGCCATAAGTAGCACTTTATTCAAGTCAACGCTTAACTTGAGTCGCTTTACAAACATCATAACGAGCATTGCCAAGCTGAAAGAGTGTTCTGCAACTGACTCAGGGTTTTCTACATCACGTCTGACCCAACCACTGCGCGGCAACTTCTTTAGTTTGTAAAGCACAGTGTAGTAATGTTCGACATCAATGTTTTCAATCATACAATTCTGGAGGCACGGACGGGAGTTGAACCCGTGTAAACGGTTTTGCAGACCGCTGCCTAACCACTCGGCCACCGCGCCATGAGCCCTATTCTAACAGATAGGGCGATAAAAGTTTACTCCTTCCAGTCGACGATAACGAGAGTTTCGCCGCGCTTTTTGATTACGACCTTCTGGCCCTCCTTCCAGCCAAGCTTCCGCTCCTCATCTATTGGAAGAGAAACTTGGTAAGTTCCGGTTGAGTTTTTAGTGATGTTTCTGATTGACTGTTGACCCGACTTCTTAGCACCCACGAGACACCCTCCTGTTAATTAACAGAGGTATTATAGCACGAAATCGGAGTTAACTCCGATTTAACTCCGAGTT
>JAGQNU010000033.1 GCA_020427905.1 Candidatus Saccharimonadota bacterium
GCTCGTTCTAGATAGTCACCGATTTCGTGACCGATCTTATGTGCAATCTTCGCACCTCGCTCACTACTCGCTTCGGCAGTTTCACTGTGGCCGTGGCCGTATAATGCAGGGATGTTGTCGGCGTGAATGATCCTCAACTCCTTACCAGCAAGTGCAAGGCTTTGGTCACGAACATATAACTCTACGGTATCAGTATCGCCTTTTGCCATCTTGCGCACGAGTCTTCCAAGTTGCCAACCCTTATAGCTTGAAAATTTGTCATGGGGGGTAGGATATGCGCGCATAAAAACACGAGCTTCGTCGAGGTCCTCAAGTACTACTTTTGTAAATCCTGTCTCGCTGCGTGTACCTTGTTCTAAATGCATAGCGATAAGTATTACAGCATATGATGCTCTCGGCAAGCATAAGTGATTTTATAAAATGAGGCATAAAAATACCGTGCGGATTCGAGGAGCGTTTGCTCAACTCGGTGCACGTCTTCAAACTTGTAATTCTGAACTTTCGCCAGCTGGCGAATCAGAATCTGTTTGGTCGTGCACACCGCACGGTTAGATTGTGGAGGAAGTGTCAGAGAGCGTTAGTTGTCTGCAGGTAGTCAGCTTCAGCTGACCTTCAGTGTTCGTCCGTCAACCGGCGGACTACACCTGCCACGACATCATGCGCATTACGACTGGTCCTGGTCGGTCTTCTTCGACTCTTGCATCGCATCGATGTAAGAACCGACGAGCCAGCCGAGGAACCCGAACGTGTAGCTGACGAGTTGGACGAGCGAAAGCACGAAGCCTCCAGCCCACACGAGTACCAGCCAGCTGTTCTCGACCTCCAGTTCGTTGATCAGACTCATCGTGAAGACGATGAGACAGAGCAGGTAGAAGCCGATTGCATACCCCTTCATACGCGCATCGATGTAGAGGGTGCCCGCGACCGTCTCAACGGTCTCAGAATCCTGACCGGTGTCTTCCATTGCAGTTGCCAAGGTTCTTCCTCCTGTGAGTGCCCACCGGATGGTGAGCATGTAGTATTATAACGCTTATGCATAGATTTGTCAATGTATTTGACTACAAAACAACAGATTGGCAAATTATATGCACCTCTGTTATACTTGTGATAATGAATGCACAGGATATACGCCGCAAGTACTTAGAGTTCTTCAAGGATCGTGGTCACGCCGTTATTCCAAGAGCTCAGTTGGTGCCATACAACGATCCGACTACGTTGTTCACTGGCTCAGGGATGCAGCCACTCGTCCCATATCTTCTTGGTGAGCCGCACCAGGATGGTACTCGCCTCACAAATAGCCAGACGGTTTTGCGGGCTATGGATATCGAGGATATCGGTGATGATCGCCACACCACATTCTTTGAGATGCTCGGCAACTGGTCGTTAGGGGACTATACAAAAGAGGAGCAGATTCCTTGGTTCTTTGAGTTTCTTGTTGATGTTGTTGGACTTAACCCCGAGAACCTGTACGTAACCTGCTTTATTGGCGATGAGGGTGCCGGTGTTCCGCGCGATGATACCGCTGCTCAAGTTTGGCAGAAGCTGTTTGAGGACAAGGGTATAGAGGCCAAGATTGTAGCGATCGGTTCACAGGCAGATGGAGACAAACGAGGTATAAAACCAGGTGAGAGAATCTTCTTTTATGATGACAAGGAGAATGGCTGGAGCCGCGGTGGTGGCATCTTAAACACCCCGGTGGGTGATCCGTGCGGGCCTGACAGTGAGGTCTTTTATGACTTTGGCGAAGTAAGCCACAAGCCAGGTTTTGGCGAGGCGCATCCTGCTAGTGACTCAGGCAGGTTTGTTGAAATCGGCAACCAAGTATTTATGGAGTATAGGCGGACAGAAAACGGCTTTGAAAAACTAGAGAAACCCAACATTGATTTTGGTGGCGGCCTCGAACGCATTGCACAGGCAGCGATCGATTCATCTGACATGTTTAGAATCTCAGTGCTCTGGCCTATTATCGAAAGGCTGCAGGATATCTCCGGTAAGAACTACGAGAACCACCGTGAAAGCATGCAGGTGATTGCTGACCACCTCAGAGCTGCGACATTCCTCGCGGTTGATGGTGTAAAGCCAAGCAACAAGGAGCAGGGGTATGTCATGCGCCGCTTGCTCAGGCGTGCCATACGATTTGCCTTTGAGCTTGGTGTCGAACAGAACTTTTTGGAGGAGGTCGTGCCAGTTATTGCAGACCTCTATCATGATGATTATCCAGAGGTAGCAGAGAAGCGCGACGAGGTAGTAGCAGTACTCGTACGCGAGGAGAAGGCCTTCCGTCAGACACTGCGCAAAGGCATCAAAGAGTTTGAGAAGCTGACGGCTGATGGTCTGACAGGTACTGAGATATTCACTTTGTACGATACGTATGGATTCCCGGTTGAGCTCTCTGTTGAGGAGGCGTTCAAGCGAGGCGTTGAGGTGTCAGACAACTGGCGTGAACAATTCGATACGTTGATGCAGGCACAGCGGGAGCGTTCACAAACTGCTGCTAAAGGCACGTTTAAGGGTGGTCTTGGTGGGCAAACATTGCAGCATAAAAAGTACCACACGGCCACGCACCTGATGTATCAGGCACTGAGAGATGTGTTAGGTGACCACGTGATTCAGCGTGGCTCCAACATTACTGAGGAGCGGCTACGGTTTGACTTCTCACACCCAGAGAAGGTGACGCCAGAACAGATTGAAAAAGTTGAAGAGATTGTGAATAGAGAAATTGCAAAAGATTTGCAAATTTCATGGCAGGAGTACCCGACTGAGGAGGCAACAGGCCCACTCGGCGCGCTTGGACAATTCGGTGATCGGTACGGTGATACCGTTAAGGTCTACTCCATGAAGGATCCAAAATCGCCTAACGATGAGCGTCCATACAGCTTTGAGATCTGCGGCGGTCCCCATGTTGAGCACACAAACGAGCTCATTGCTGACGGCAAAATTTTCAAGATCATAAAAGAGGAGGCCAGCTCAGCCGGCGTCCGCCGAATCAAAGCCGTCCTGCAGTAATCTAATCGGTTGGGAACTCTGTCTCGAGCCAGACCGCACTTGCGCCTGGATTAACTCGGGCGGCGCCTTCCCAATCATCAGCATATGGTAGTGGGTGGTTATACCAGCCACGAGCGCTCCAAAGATCGGCCATGTGACACATCGCCGCAAGCTCACCCATAACCCGACTATCCTTACGGTACTTATCATCACGAATGCCCTCAACAAACTCGAGGGCATTAGCTTGCATAGCGTTGAGCTCAATTCCAAATCGTTTCATGAGGTCTCGTTTAAACTCTTCGCTGGCAGTTTTATCTAGGAGGTCAGGGTTCTTGACGAGCTCACCAGTTGAGGGGTCGTAGGTGTACTTAAACGGCTTCTCCATATCGTGCCAAAAGGTTATGAGGAGTACATCCGACTCTGTAAACGGAAGCTCTCTCATCTGGCTCATTGTGTGATAGAGTGTTGAGCCAATGTTCATTATCTCGGTGACGTGGTCCAGGTATCCGCCAGGCCAGGCTTGATGGTTGCCAGATGAGCCAGGGGTTTGCGTAAACAGTTCACGATACTCAACCAATAGAGCGGCGCACCCATCGCCGTTTGGGCCATCGATTCTTGAGACAAGTGCATCAATTGACTCGTACTGTGGTTGGCGTGGTGGTAACTCTCCCTCTCTCATGTCACATACTATAGTAACGAGCTTTAAAAATAGGAGCAAGCAGCGTATAATCAATCTGATTATGCTTGATAAAATTAAGAGCTTAAAAAGCGTTCAAAAAGTGAAGGGTAAGTTGCCGGTCAACGCTGGTACAGACAAACACATTGTTGGGCTTGATGTTGGTACTGAGTACGTCAAAGCACTGATTGCCAAGATGGACGGCGAGGAGCTCGAGATTGTTGGTGTTGGTCGCGCACACCAGAAGCTGAGCGATATGCAGTCTGGTGCTATATCAGATATTGCTGGCGTAGTGGCTAATTGTGAAAAGGCATTAACTCAGGCAGAGAACATGGCTGGCGTCAGTGCGCGTCAGGCGGTGATTGGTATTGCTGGGGAACTTGTAAAGGGTATCACCACTACTATTAAGTACCGACGTCCGAATCCAGAGAAAGAGGTCGATACAAACGAGATTGAGATGATCATCGACCGCGCCCAAGCACGTACACTTGAGCGCGCGCAGAAGCAGCTTGAGCTTGAGACCGGCAAAAAAGATGTCGAAGTGAAGTTGGTGAACAGCGCTATTGTCTCCATTCACATCGATACCTATAAAGTGAGTAATCCTATCGGTTTTCAGGGTAAAGAGGTTATCATTCAGCTCTATACCGCCTTTGCACCAATGGTACATATTGGCGCCTTAGAGCGTACCGCAGCCGAGCTTGATCTCGATCTGATGGCAGTTGCAGCTGAGCCGTTTGCAGTCTCTCGTAGTGTCGTTGGTACGGATGCGTCGAGTAACTTCACGGCAATTCTTATCGATTGTGGTGGTGGTACAACAGATATCGCTGTGGTTGATGATGGTGGTGTGCAAGGCACTAAGATGTTTGGTATTGGTGGTCGGGCATTCACTAATGCCATTGCTAATGAGCTTGACCTCGAGTTCAACGAGGCAGAAGAAGTGAAGCTGGATCTCACCAAAGACACACTCAATGGTGCCGAGAAGGCACGAGCCCTCAAAGCGATTGATAAAACCCTCGCAGTCTGGCTTGACGGCGTGGAGCTCGCGCTGAGTGAATTTACTAATATTGATCATCTGCCAAATAAGATTTACCTCTGTGGTGGCGGTGCCAGCCTCAAGCAATTAGCCGAAGCCCTTAAGGGACAGACGTGGTACAAAGAGCTGCCTTTCACTCGTAAACCAGTAGTTGAACTGGTTGAGCCTGACCAAGTAATCGACATCAATGATACGACTGGACGGGTGACCGACCATACACTGATTACGGCGCTTGGTTTGCTCAGAGTTGGATATGATACCATTGTAGGTAGTGAAGGATCGGGTAGTCGGCTAAAAGAGAAATTTAATAAAATCCTGAGTGTCTAACAGATGAAAAAAGACGTAATCTACATTGATATTGAAGACGATATTACCGCCATTATCGAGAAGCTAAAATCGAGTGGCGAGAAACTCGTTGCGCTCGTGCCGCCAAAAGGTAACGCGGTTTTGCAGAGTGTGGTTAATCTCAAGCTGCTCAAGCGGGCTGCAGATGGCGTCAACAAGCAGGTGGTTGTGGTTACAAACAATCAGGCTTTGCAGGCACTCTCCGGTGGGCTCGGCATTTACGTTGCTAAGAACTTGCAATCTAAACCGATGCTGCCAACAGACGAAGAAGTTGATGCTCTGCCTGATGACGAGGTTGAGGTGAGTGATAGCTCAGGTGTCGGTAATCTCACCGATGAGACTCCAGCCGATGAGGAAGATTTGAGCGAGGCTGAGATCGCAGCTCTCGAGGAGTCCGAGGACGGAACCGGCTCAGTACCACTAGCCGCGGCGACCGCAACAAAGGATAAAAAGGGCAAAAGTAAAGATGGCAAAAAGAAGGTGCCAAACTTCAATAGCTTCCGCAAGAAACTGCTCATTGGCGGTGGTATTGCGCTCGTATTTATCATCTTCATCTTCATGTTCTTCTTACGCTCGCGTGCGGTGGTGACTGTTCGGGCTGAAACAACCCCCGTCGACGTCCTATTCGATGCCACAATTGACAGCAGTTTAAGTAAAACTGATGCGAGCGCGGCTCAGATCAAAGCAATCCCCCAAGAGCAAAAGAAGACCGTTACCCAAAGCTTCACGCCAACCGGCGAGAAGGATGTTGGCGAGAAGGCAACGGGTACGGTTGAGTTCTCAACAGATTCAATCGGCGCACTCGGTAAAACTATCCCTGCCGGTACACAACTGACCAGTTCAGGCGGACTTGCATTCGCAACCACAGAGGGTGTCACAATGACACTGGCCAACTCAAGCGGTGCAGATGTGGGCATTGTCGCTGCAGAGAGTGGAACCAAATATAACGGTGCTAAAGGTAGTATGACTGGTGCGCCGAGCAGTATTTCAGCAAAAATACAGGGCCAAACATCCGGCGGTACAACGCGCGTTGTTACGGTCGTTACGCAAGCCGACGTTGATAAAGCAACAGAGCAGATCACCCAGCAAGATACCAGTAGTATCCAGGGAGATCTCAAAAAGGCCTTTGATAAGAGTGTGGTACCAATTGATTCATCCTTCAACGTGGCGCTGAATAATCTCAGGAGTGAGCCGGGAGTAGACCAGGAGTCAAACAATGCTCAAATCACTGCCGAGGCCGTCTACACCATGGTTGGCGTGAAGGAGTCTGATCTGAGTAAATCGATGGATGCGTACATTAAAACTCAGATGACAAACCCCAAACAACAAGAGGTTTACGATAACGGTATTGATGACGTGAAGTTTGAGAAGAAGTCGGGTGAGGGCACAAGCTTTGTCTATGCTGTGTCATCTACTGCCCAGTACGGACCGAAGTTTGATACTGATGCCCTGGCTGAGGATATCACTGGTAAAAAGGTTGGTGAAGCCCGCTCAGACCTCGAGTCGCTCCCAGGAGTCAAGAGTGTCGATATCAACCTGACACCGTTCTGGTCAAATAAGGTTCCCGGTGTAGATAAGATCAAGATTAAAATTGATGTAGACGAAGCGGTCAGTGGCTAAACTACTCGCGCTTGATATCGGTGAAAAACGGATTGGCGTGGCGCTGGCAGACGCCAAAGCACCGTTCCCTGCACCTCTGACGACGCTCGAAGCATCTGACACGTTAGCTGATGATTTCAGCGCGTTACTTCACAAACATAAGGTACACACGGTTGTTGTGGGCTATCCCCGTAACCAGCAAGGTGAGGTTACTAAGCAAACCGGGAGGGTTGAGCATATTGTGGGCCTCCTTAAGATTCCGCCTTCTGTTCACGTAGTCTGGCAGGATGAGTCCCTTACCTCTGTGAAGGCTGAGGATGAGCTCAAGCGTCGCGGAAAGCCGTATGAGAAGGGTGATATTGATGCCCTGGCTGCAACATATATCCTGAATGACTATATCGCCTCGCATCCAGTGAGCTCAGATCATTCCGCTCACCAGGTGTCGCAGCATAACCAACCTGTAACTGAAGTAAAACCAGCAAAGTCTCCCAAGAAGCGTAGAGGTTTGCTCAAATGGGCCTTGATTGGTGTGGTCGGAGCGGCACTACTGGCAACAGTATCAGCGGTTGGTTGGTATCTGAGCGCCTTGCAGCCACGCACTCGTGATCCTGTGTATAGCGTGGTGACGGTAGAGCAAGGCTCAGGAACAAGTGATATTGCGACAGAGTTGCAGAAATCAGCTGTTATCAAGAGTGCACGCGCCTTCACGATCTACACGCGCCTCTCTGGCGTCAACAATCTGCAGGCTGGTACCTATCGCCTCTCAAGTGCCGATTCTGTCCCAGAGATAGCGACAATCATTGCTGACGGCAAAATAACGACGCAGAATGTACTTATTTCACCCGGTCTGAGACTTGACGAGATACTATCTATTCTTGAGAAGGAGGGGTACGCAGAAGCGGATATCGAGGCTGCTCTGACCTCTGTAAGATCGCATCCATTGTTGGCTGGATATCCAAAAAATGCCCGCCTCGAGGGCTATCTGTACCCAGATACATACCAGATAGAGCCAAATACCTCTGCAGATTCGTTGATTGAAAAGACGCTCGATAACTTTGATGCAGCAATTACCCCTGATATGCGGGCTGGAATCAAGGCTCAGGGCCTAACCTTGCAGCAAGCCATAATCCTGGCTTCTATCGTGCAACAAGAGGTGTCTGACCCAGATGTACAGAGGACTGTCGCGCAAGTGTTCATTAAACGATTGCGAGAGGGTACGGTCTTGGGCTCAGATGTGACATACATGTATGCAGCGGAGCAGTTTGGTACCGTCAATAATCCAAGCTCAAACTCTCCCTATAATACCCGTAAATTTGCAGGGTTGCCCCCGACTGCTATCTCAAACTTTAATCTGAGTGCACTCAAAGCTGTGGCTAATCCAACAGATACCAGCTACAACTATTTTGTGGCTGGTGATGATGGCAAAACCTACTTCTCGTATACATTAGAGCAACACCAGGCAAATATCGACAAATACTGCATAAAGGGCTGCCAGTAACAGATTCTGTTGGTGTGGATAAACCATTGACAGCTTATGCTATAACCTGGTAAAATTATGCTTATCAATCACTTAGTTTCCTTGTCAAGTAATTGCGAGGACTAGGGTGGAAACAAAGCGGTTGGTCTTCATTGAAAAGTCGCACGGAATAGCCCCAAATAGCTAATATTACATAACTAACGGTCGAACTATTCCTGTCCAGAAATCACGGAGAAAGACTGAAGTAAATGAAGTTCGTTCGTCATTGACGAACAGGGAGTTGGTATTAGTAACAAATCTGTTACATCATCACACGCTCAATCGAGCACACGGTCTCAGACCGTATCCCAAACAAACAGTAGTAAACATACAAGCCGTGCAGCCAAGGTGGGTAGGTATGCTAAGTTAAGCGTAGCGGCGCTTCTAATATTATCTATCGCCGGAACTCAACTTGTTGGCCGCGTCTCTGGAGAAGAGCGTTATGTGGCCCCACAGGCTCGTTTAGAGAACCCAATTGAGGTCCCAACGTCACAACCTGTAGACGATGTTGTAGCTGCCGAGGTAGCTGCTGCTGTTGCGATTGAAGCCGATTTGTTAATAACACCAAACGTAGCCAACCACGCAGATACACTTGATGCACAGGTGACTGCAACCAAAACTGAAGATGAGCAAAATGCCGTTGTCGAGAAGCCGCAACTTCTCGCATCTGCAACTGCCTCTGTTGATAACATTCAAACCATAACTGTTGCTGAAGGTGATACGATTGACTCGCTAGCTGCGCAGTATGGTATTAGCGCCGATACTATCCGTTGGGAGAACGGCCTTGCCGCAAATGCCAGTACGGTTGCTGTAGGCACTCAGCTCCGGATCCTCCCTGTAACTGGCCTCACTTACACCGTCGCGAGCGGTGACTCGGCAGAGTCTATTGCGAGCAAGTTTCAAACTGATACAGAGTCAGTTAAAGCCTATAACGATGTTGAGCTCAAGGGCCTCAATGCTGGCACTAAGATTATTGTTCCTGGCGGCGTGAAGCCTGCACCTACAGCTACGCGATCAACCTCTCGATCCTCATCCGGATCAAGCACCGGATTCTCATTTGGTGGTGCACCAATCATCAATGGTGGTAACCGCTATGCTTACGGATACTGTACCTACTACGCCTATGCAAAGCGTGTGGCCGCTGGTCTGCCGGTTGGCTCTAACTGGGGTAACGCAACCTCATGGGCCTCACGAGCACGTGCATCTGGCTTCTCTGTAGATAAGACACCGCGTGCTGGCGATATCTTCCAAACCAGTGGTGGCTGGGGTGGCTACGGTCACGTTGGCTACGTTGAGTCAATCAATGGTGACGGCAGCATCACTGTCAGTGAGATGAACTATGCCGGCTGGAACCGTGTCTCAAGCCGAACAATCTCAGCCTCACAAGTCCCGCTCTTTAACTACATTCACTAGTTATTAACAGATACGGTATAATAGATACTAATGTTTGTTGATGTTGCGAAAGTTTTAGTCTCTGCTGGAGATGGCGGCCATGGTGCCGTCAGCTTCAGGCATGAGATTTATGTTGATAAAGGTGGTCCAGATGGTGGCGATGGCGGTCGTGGGGGCGATGTTATCTTCATCGCTGATACTAATACAAATACGCTTGTGGACTTTCGATTTCAGCCAGAGCTGCGTGCCAAGCCAGGCCAAGCAGGCGCTAAGCGCAATCGTCACGGTAAGCAGGGTGAGAACCTTGAGGTAAAGGTGCCTATCGGTACATCGGTTTTTGATGGCGAGAATCAAATTGCTGACCTTACAGAGGTGGGCCAGAAGGTGGTGGTTGCCAAGGGCGGAGAGGGTGGATTCGGTAATGCCCACTTCAAAAGCTCAACTCGCCAAGCACCGCGCGTGGCCGAGAAGGGCGAGGCTGGCGAGGAGCGTGAGCTCAGACTAGAACTCAAATTAATTGCAGACGTTGGTTTGTTGGGGTTGCCAAACGCCGGTAAATCAACGTTTCTCTCAGTAGTCAGCAACGCCAAGCCAGAGGTAGCGAACTATGCCTTCACAACACTCACACCACATCTGGGCGTAGCTGATATCGATAACACCTCACTCCTCATCGCGGACATCCCGGGGATTATTGAAGGAGCGGCAGATGGAAAGGGCTTGGGTTCAGAATTTCTACGTCACGTGGAGCGAACGGGCGTACTCCTTCATCTGATAGATGCCTACAGTAATGATATCGTCAAAGACTATAAAACTATCAGATCTGAGCTTGAGTCGTACGGAAGAGAGCTCGCAAAACGACCAGAGGTGGTTGCGGTCACAAAAACTGAAGGGCTTGACGCTGAGATGGTGCAAGATTCGCTTGCTCAACTTCAAAAGGTTATACCTCCCGAGACATCTCTTTTTGCGATATCGTCGCAAGCGCATACAGGCATTACTGAGGTGCTTCGAGAACTAAGAGCTGTAGTAGACGCAGCTAAGGCCGAAGAAGTCGCCCAGGAGCCCGAGAATGAGCCCAAACGAGCCCTTTT
>JAGQNU010000034.1 GCA_020427905.1 Candidatus Saccharimonadota bacterium
GACGATAACCGAGTCATGTGGTGAATAGAATCCGGCTGAACACCAAGCTCCTCATCAATCTCGCGGACTATTCCTTGTTCAAACGTCTCACCAGGCTCAATAAATCCGCCGGGGAAATCGTAGGTGCCTTTGTCAGGATCTTGAGCCCGCTCAGCGGCCAAGATCTTACCGCCTCGAAACAGTATCAGCTCTCCCCCTGGCTTGGGGCTCTCATATTGCACGTAATCACAACTCGAACAGTACCAGGAGTGATCACTCTTTTGCTCCAGCTTAGTGGCGCAAATATAACAGTAGGTTCGTGGTGTGTGGTGACTCAATTTATAGCTCCTTTTTCAGTTTTTCAATTAAATCTACGGGGGTTGGATTGACTCCGTTAAGTAGTGCTAAGTATATGCTGGTCATGTCACCGAGCGCAACCGCCCAAAGCAGCTCCTCCAGTACTGTCTCACCCTCTGCCGCAATCTGCCAGGCCTTCGGACGTTTACCAGAGAGCAACTTGTCGGACAACACAAAGCGTTTTTTGATCTGCGGGTGATCAAAGCTTGAGATGAGGTCAAACACAGCAAACGGCTTCTCGATTGGGTGCGAGCTCCAGCCCAAAAACTCGTTGTGGTTGAACTCAGAGTACTGATTGCACCACGCCGTATTTTTGGCATTCTCATTGCAGTTAATCTTCCACTTATACGCCGCTGGATATAACAGACCGCCATAGATTATTGGTGTTTTACCAGCCATATGCTCAGCGATTTGCTTAGCGAGGTTATCTTTAGTTGGTGTACTGGGCCCCCATGATGCAAGCGCCCCTTTAAGAAACTCGGCTGTTTTATGCAGCGTCACACTAGCCTGCTCCTCGTTTAAGAATCCCGCCTCCTCCAGAATCGTAACAAGTGCCTTAAAGCTGTAAAGCACGGCGTGTCGTGGCTGAAGATCTGTTGGCAGCTCTAGTAGAGGCAGGTTCTTCTCACTGGCAATCTTCGCAAGCTCGCCACCGGAGGCAATCACAAGGACGTGAGCACCCTTATCAAGTGCATCGTTGCACGCGGCCACCGTCTCCTCGGTGTTGCCGGAGTAGCTCGAGGCGATAACAAGCGTATCGCTCGTGACGTAGGCAGGAACCGTGTAGTTACGGCAAACCTCAAACGGCACACTGAAGCCGGGCCACACCTTTGCGAGCTCTGCCGCGAGAGCCGAGCCACCCATACCAGCAAATACGATGTTCTTCACGTCAAAGTTCTGTGTATCAAGTGAAAACTCGGCTTCAAGCTGTTGCCACTCATCCATGGCGATGCCGAGCGCATCCTTAGAATCAAACCGAGAGATGTACGACTGGTCGTCAAGCATTGCTACCCCTTGCATAATGGTTATGGTATCAGGTACTATTGTACCTGAATAAGATAATTACAATAAACAGGGTGGGCCATGAACTTAAATCCATTAAAGAAAGATGACAACACCGATGCGCTGGTGAAGGCGCTCGAGGATGCCAATAGCACAGATACCGCAGCTACAACTGGGACTCCGATGCCAGATCCGGCTCAAGCTCCAACGCCTGCTGCACCGGCAGTTGATGATGCAACCATTGCAGCCGACCCCCAGGTAGCGACAGCGGGCGTAACGGCACCAGCAGATGATATGCCGCCGGCACCGGCTGCACCTGTCAGCACTGACGCACCTGCAGTTGAAGATGCACCGGTAAATAAGTCAGCTGATGCAGATAACAAGCCAGGTGGTCTTGCATTCTCAGACCCTGACCTCCCAAGTGGTATTAGTTCAGACGCTGACGCCCATCTCCCCACAGAGGGCAAGGGTGATACTGGTGAACTTGACGACGTAAAGAAATCAGCCCTTGAGCAGCTCCGACCACTCATCGAGAAGCTCGACCTAGAGCCAGCAGACAAGTTTGATAAATACCTCATGATGCTCCGCGCCTCAGATGACCCAGCCCTGATCAAGCCAGCTTTTGATGCAGCACAAAGTATTGCTGGCGAGAAGGAAAAAGCCCAGGCACTCCTGGACATCATTAACGAGATCAACTACATCACCGCCAGCCAACAAAGCTAAATTCGCTATATCCCTTTCGGTCTGTACAGTGTGCACCTCAAGCCTAGATGGTACTCGTATTCTTAATTATGAACTGGGACATGGTTTGTATGTCTCAAATATAGACTTTTCGTTCTTTCGAACTCATCAGCTTAGATACACATCTAAGGAAGTCTCAGCAGAGGAGCTCTCAGTAATCGCAGATACCTGCGCTCACCAAGAGCCACCCCCGCTCGCCCCCGATCTGGAGGGCTTTACAGCAGGCACTATGCCAGCTGTTTTACGTACACCCGGACAAGAGTGATTATCGACGACTTGTGATGAACATCCCCACGTACGGAACGATCTGGCGATCGATCTGCTCGCGGTTTGCCTCCAGCTCATCGGACGACGGGTGGGACACCAACAGGTTCAGCAGACTGAAAGCCAACCACTCCTGCAAGTGCATGATCCATCTGTCGTTCCGACTGGTGTGCTTGCCACCCGTCTCGTCGAGTCGGACCCACACCGGGTGCCTGATGTTGAGAATCAGGGTTCCGGTGCTGAAGTCAAACTCCCAGAGTCGGCTGTTGCCAACCAGCTCGTCGTAACTGAACGAGAGCCCTTGCGAACTCCCGCGCACCATGGTGGGCTCCTTTCCTCCGGTATCACCGGGGCCAGGACGGCGCTTGGTCGGCCGACGGGTTTCACCCGTACGACCCCCGGGTACGCCACCGCCACCAGAGCCACTTCCACCGCGAGTGCCCGGCGCGTCGCCGGTCTCACCATCACCGGTGTCCTTAGCCTTCTCGTCACCCTTGGGATCGGGAGACGGACGGCCAAACTTACGCCACAGCCCATCAGGCAATAGCTCCTGCAGCCGCTCGAGGCTCTGGGTTCCCAGATTCTCGTAACGATCGCGGTCGCTCTCCTGACGCTCTGCGTCATACAGCTCACGGCCATGCTCCTCGTACCAAGTGTCAAGCACTAGGTACAGATTGTGCAGCGCCTCGTTGTACTTGAAGCTCGCTCGATCAGCGTTCAACTCGATGCCTTCGCATCGAATGACACCCTCGAAGAACCCAGAGCCGAGTACACCAATGGCGTTCGCCACCACATCCCAGTAGCTTCCGCCCCGGGCTTGGTTTGCAAACGACTTCATGGTCACCCCGAAGTCATCTCCCAGCATCATGAACGAGACGTCACCCTGCCGACGCCCCCGCTGACGCGGGGCACGGAACAGTTCGATCTCGACACGGCCGGTATCTGAATCCTCGTAGACAACGACGTCGAACGGATCGCCGCGGAACGGCTCAGGATCGATGTCCCGAACCTCCTTGACGCCATCACGCATCACCGCGATGCGCACCTCGACCCCGTTGCGCTGCATGGCAGCACCGAAGTTCTGGTACACCTCTGAGCTCAGGGTATCGAGATCGATCTGACTGATCAGCCGATCACTCGTCACCTTGGTCAGCTTGACCATGGTCTGGTACTTGGTACCAAACCTGCCAGTCAAATCCGATTTGAAGCTCTTACCAACAGCCGGCAGGCTCTTGATCCGACGATGCGGAATCTCGAGCTCATGATGCTGCTGACGGATGTCATCCTGACGGAACGTCCACGTGTAGCCATGCTTGGCACCACGCCGAGCGATGGAGCTGAACTCCATGCACTCGCACTTGTCGATCGGCGAGACGAGGCCGATTCCGAACTTGCCGAGCTTGCCCGGCTTCTTCACGGACTTGGCCACGCTCAGAAGCGCCTCGTGGAAGTCGTCCTGCGTAGTGCCGAGACCGTCATCGATCACAAACACCTGACGGGCGTCGAGATCGACAGCCACGTACACCACCGTTGCCTCCATGTCGATGCCATTCTGGATCATCTCCAGGATGGTCTTCATCAGGCTCGGGTATTGTCGGCAGAAGCTCAGTAGAGCCTCGCCACGATGAAAGTCGATCACGGACGAACCGGAACCGACCGCGGTGGCACTGGCGGTATCACCGCCAGACGTTGAATGGCGATCTGACACGCCGATCACATCCTTTCTTGGTGTTGGGAACGGACACGCTCTCCACAGAGCGCATGAAACTGGTTGGAGAGCTCAAACATCTCCTGATCACCTACCTGTGCTCGCAGTTGCGAGCGTTGCTCAGGGGTCATGGAGTTGAGAGCGATGTCGGACAGCCGCCCGACAGCCTTCAGTAGACCCGCAAAGATCGGGATCAAAGCGTCGAGCCCTGATGCCTGCATCTCGTCGGTAGCCGAAGGTGTTGGCAGCGCCGGCAACCCAGGTGCGATCCGCACCCGAAGTGTCTGCTTCAGCTAGCTCTTGGCCAGCTGCAGCTGCTCATCATG
>JAGQNU010000035.1 GCA_020427905.1 Candidatus Saccharimonadota bacterium
CGGGCACCAAAACGAGCACACTTCTACCTTCACTAAGTGCAGCAAGGGCAAGCTCTTGATAGATGCGTGTCTTGCCTGATCCCGTGACGCCGTGGAGTACGTGTGTACCACTTGTTTTTGATATTGCCGTGAATACACGGTGCTGATCTTTGGTCAGTTTGGGAAGCTTTGATTGACTGCCAGCTTCTAAAGCAAAAGAACCTCGACGGCTTTTTTGTATGCCCGCAGGAACGATAGTCTGAAGAACAAGTGGAAGACGCGCAGCATAGTATTCAGAAATCCAGAGCGCAAGCTCCACCAGATGCTCTGGCAGAGAAGCGGGGCTTTTGCCAACTGGCTTTGTAGCAAATTGCGGTTTTGTGGTCTCACCTAGAACGACCCCAAGTTTTGTTCGTGCCCCAAACGGGATAATGACGATTGCACCCCGAGGTAGCTTGCTTTCACTGCTATACGTCAGGGTGTCTTCGCGACCAGATATCGAGCCAATCGGGCAAATCGTGTAGTAGAACATACTACTAGTATAACTTCTGCTACACTCGTAGGTATGTATTTTGCGTCACGTACCGATGCGGGCAGGAGGTTGGCCTCGGCGCTTGCCAAATATCGCTTTGAGGACTGTGCTATAATTGCGCTATCTGATGGTGGTGTAGTAGTGGGTGCACAAATCGCTGCTGAACTTCATTGCCCGCTCATGCTCCTGCTCATGGGTAATGTTATATTGCCAGGGGAGCGAGATGTGCTTGGCGTAGTGGATCAAAATGGCGGGTTTACCCACAACGATATGTATTCTGCGGGTGAGCTTGAGGCTTTTGAGTCGGAGTACCACACAATGATAGAGCAACAAAAATTAGAGCAGTGGAAGGGTATCCATGCCTTGCTAGGAGACGGCGGTATACTGGATGAGTCCATTGCAGCTAACCGTACAATTTTGCTGGTGAGTGACGGTATTCAAAACGGTGTTGCGGTCTCTGCGGCACTTAATTTTCTCAAGTCGGTGCACTACACCAAGGTGGTCACTGCAACACCACTTGCGACTGGCAAGGCAATCGATGTTATGCAGCAGGCAAGCGATGAGTCGTATGCGCTCAGCACGATGCGCGAGTCCTTCACGCCTAATCACTACTACCGAGAGGATGATACGCCGTCACACGAGGCGCTAATCGAGATTCTTAATACTGCAATCTTGCACTGGAAATAACGATATATTGTCGAAAAAGCTACGGCGTGCATGATATACTATGCATACAATGCTCGATACGTTTATTACTTCACGAGTGAGGCGGAAAATCATAATTGTGTACGCAAAGTATCCAGACTTTCGTACGCATGTTCGTGGTTTGGCAAAACTGATCCGTGAAGATCCAGGTAATATTCAACGAGAACTCAAAAAACTTGAGAAGATTGGCTTCTTGATCTCGGAGAGAAAGGGCAATAGCAAGGTGTACTATACTAATAAACACTTCGTGCTATTTAAAGAGCTCCAGAGCATGGTACTCAAGAGTCAGCGCTCTCAAGGCAAATAATCTCATTTCACCCCTTGTAAATAAGGGGTGGCTATAGTAGAATTGTCAGGTATGATTCAAGTAACCAGAAAAGACAGCAAAGAAGGTGTTGAAAACCTTATCCGCCGCTTTAACCGCAAGGTTCAGTCTGCTGGCGTTATGGCAGCAGCTAAGAACAATGAGTTCTTCACCAAGCCAATGAGTAAGCGAGACCGTCGCGATAAAGCGATTATCCGCAAAGCGCGCAAAGCTGACAAAATGAAGAAGATCCGTTTAGGGCAAAAGTAATGCTGAAACAACGAATCAACGATGACCTGAAGGCTGCAATGCTCTCGGGAGATTCTGCGCGAGTCGACACACTTAAGATGATTAAGACTGCCTTGCAGTATAAAGAGGTAGAGCTCGGTATCCGCGATACGGGCATCGACGATGATGAGGCAACAAAAGTCCTTGCCAAAGAGGCAAAAAAACGGCAAGAGGCAGCCGAGATGTATGGCAAAGCTGGGCGTGAGGAGCAAGCAGCGTCTGAGAAAGCGGAGTTTGATATAATCAGCGACTATCTTCCTGAGCAGATGGGTGATGATGAGCTCAAGGAGCTTGTGCGGACTGCAATTGCCAAGACTGGCGCAAGCGGTATGCAAGATATGGGCAAGGTGATCGGTGCTGTAAAAGCGGAGGCCGGCTCATCTGTTGATGGTGGACGCGTAGCGGCGCTTGTAAAGCAGGAGCTTAGTAGCTAATGGTTCTCTTTTTTGGCCCAGCAGGTGCCGGTAAGAGTGTCCAGGGTCAAATACTGGCAGCGCGCCATGGCTGGCGCTGGCTTTCATCAGGACAGTTACTGCGTGATAGCAAGGATCCAGAGATCCACGAGATGATGCGTCAAGGCAAACTCGCGGTTCCCGATAAAGTCAATCAAATCATCGCAGAGGCAATTAATCGAGCCGAGTCAATCGATACTTTGATTCTCGACGGGTTTCCACGCCTACTTGAGCAGGCGCAGTGGCTAGTGGAATCTCAGGAGAAGCACTCACGGAGTATCCAGCTTGTTGTTGTTCTTGACGTACCCAAGGAGGAGGTTGTGAAGCGCCTGGCTATCCGTGGCCGTGCTGACGACACCGAGTCAGTCATTGCTGAGCGTCTAGCAATTTATGAGAGTGAGATGCAACCGATACTTGATTATCTGGTCTCTAAAGATATTAAAGTTGCACACGTTGACGGAGTTGGCACAGTCGGTGAGGTGCACGACCGCGTCGAGGCTGCATTGGTTGCGGCGGACGTAGTTTCATCATAAGCTAGAACAATGGTTACACGAGTTAAGACAGAACAAGAGATCGCCGACATTACCGTGTCTGGTCGTATGCTTGCGACCGTGCTTGATGAACTTGAGAAGTACGTAGAGCCCGGTATAAGTACAAAAGAGCTTGCGATGATTGCAGCCTCAGAGCTCAAAAAGCTTGGTGGTAAACCTGCATTTCTAGGTTTTGGCGGCTTCCCGGACGTGATCTGTATTTCTCGTAATGCACAAGTCGTTCACGGACTACCGAATGACGATGTAGTTGAAGACGGAGATTTATTGAGTCTCGATTTTGGGGTTGATTACAACGGTATGAAGACCGATGCAGCTCGTACACTCATTGTTGGCGGTAAAGGTAGTGGTGAAAAACGTAAACTCCTCAAGGGCACAAAAGAGGCGCTTGATGCAGGTATAAACACGCTGCACGACGGTGTGCGGGTAGGAGATATTGGGGCTGCTGTAGAGAAGGTAATGGTTCGCTATGGTTTTGGCATAGTCCGCGATTTAGTTGGGCACGGTGTTGGCCACGAGGTACACGAGGATCCTCAGATTCCGAACTACGGCATCGCTGGCACTGGCGAGGCCCTAAAAGCAGGAATGACTATTTGTATAGAGCCAATGAGCACATTGGGCGGTGATGACGTCGTGCTTGAGAAGGATGGCTGGACTATCAGCACTAAAGACGGCTCATTATCAGCTCACTTTGAGCACACAATCCTCATCACAAAAGACAGCGCTGAGATACTCACTTAACGAAGACCCACTAGGTACCCTCGAGACACCATGTGTCAAAATAACAGATAAAAATCACTGAAACTCGGAGTTAACTCCGAGTTATCTCCGATTTAACTCCGAGTTCGATGGGCCAGTTAACTCTCTAAAAATATCTGCGCAGCGCATGTTCCAGGCAGGCATCCTTGCTATCCAGATAGGATAAGCGGTATACTTTTTACTATGCAAGAACATCAAGATCTAGCGGTGGGCATAGATGTTGGCACCACAACTGTTCGCTGTGCTATTGGCGTGGTAAAACCCGGCGAACAGGCGGTGAGCCTGATCGGCATCGGTGAGTCTGCTAACACTGGCTTCAAAAAAGGTAGCGTGGTTAACATATCTGACGCTGCACAAGCAATTGACCAGGCTGTAGCTCATGCTGAGCGTATGTCTGGGGTGCACATATCGGGTGCAACTATTAATATCAACGGAGAGCATATTACTGGTACAGCCTCAAAAGGTACTGTGGCCATCTCCGGTGAGGAGATTATGGAGCATGATTTACTCAGGGCCGAGGATGCGGCTACGGTTCTTCAGCTCCCACAGCATCATGAGATACTCAGTGTCTTTCCGCGTAGCTATAGCGTTGATAACCAAGGCGACATCAAAGATCCACTTGGTATGAGTGGTACACGCCTCGAGGTGGATGCACATGTGGTAACGGTTTCTGCGCCAGCGTTAAAGAACCTGGAGAAGGTGCTGGAGACCGCTCAAATCCGCGCTAATCGGCTCACGGTATCTAGCCTTGCAGCCGCGCAGGCAACTGCTACAAAGGAGCAAAAGGAACATGGTGTGGCGATCGTGGACATCGGTTCAACCACAACCAACCTTATTACAATTGAGGATGGTGACGTGCAGCAGGTGAGCGTGCTGCCGATTGGTGGCAACCACATTACAAATGACTTGGCGATTGGTCTTAAGACAGACCTGAAGGTTGCAGAGGCGGTAAAGCGACACTATAAGTATTTGGCTGAGAGTGCTAAGACTCGGCCGAAGCATATCAAGGTGGTTGTTGCACAAAAAGAGCACGTGTTTTTAACGAAAGATATCGAACTCGTAATTACTGCGCGGCTGGTAGAGATTTTTGAGGCAGTGAATAAAGAGTTGGCTAAAGTTGGACTGAATAAAAAGCTCCCTGGTGGCGTGACACTTACTGGTGGGACAGCACAACTCCCAGGTATTGAGGTTGTGGCACGCGAAGAGCTTGAGCTCTCGGCCCGTACAGCGTTCCCGGCAGAAGGGATCAGTGGCCTGAAAGAGAAGCTGGCTCGACCAGAGTATGCCGTAGTGGCCGGACTGATGCTACTCGACCAGCATAAAAATGAAGAGACAGCATATGGCGGTAAGTGGCTTGGTGGTGGGCTTAAGCAGGGTGCCGATCAAGCAAGATCACTATTCAAGCGGGCAGTTGGCAAGCTCGGCTTTTAGCAACTTGAACACAATTTTTTAAACTCTGCACACCAAATGTGTTCGATTTCACCCCTGTTAAACATTAGGTAATTGATTTTGCGCCTACTATCGTTATACTAGAGTTATAAGTTAAGTGGGGGAGTCAACGTGCCAGAAGTAAAACCAGCAGATATTCAGGCCTTCGCATCGATTCGTGTGGTTGGCGTTGGTGGTGCCGGCGGATCGGCTATAAACCGTATGGCGGATGTCGGACTAAAGGGTGTGCAGTTCATCGCTATTAATACTGATGCGCAGGCACTGTATCACTCAAAAGCAGATACTAAAATTCACATCGGTAAAGAGGCAACCAAGGGGCTTGGTGCTGGCGCAGATCCAGCAGTTGGACAAGTGTCAGCCAAGGAGTCTGAAGCCGAGATCAAAGAGGCACTTACAGGTGCAGATATGGTGTTTATCACACTGGGTGCCGGTGGCGGTACGGGCACGGGCGCGAGCCCAGAGGTGGCACGTATTGCTCGAGATCTCGACATACTAACTGTTGGTGTGGCAACACGACCATTTGCCTTTGAGGGTGAGAAGCGGCGCAAGAATGCCGAGTACGCCATCGAGAATCTGGCAAAACACGTCGACACACTGATTACTATTCCGAACGATCGACTGCTGCAGACAATCGATAGAAACACACCATTGCTTGAGGCATTTAAGGTTGCAGACGATGTGCTGCGTCAGGGTGTTCAGGGCATCTCAGATCTTATTACAGAGCATGGTCTTATCAACCTGGACTTTGCCGACGTTAAGTCCATTATGAGTAAGGCTGGATCAGCCTTGATGGGTATTGGCCAGGGCAGCGGTGAGAACCGAGCTGTGATTGCTGCTCAACAGGCTATCGAGTCACCACTGTTGGAGGTATCAATTGATGGTGCCCGCGGTGTTGTCTTCAACGTCACTGGTGGCAATGATCTGTCTATGCATGAGGTCAACGAGGCGGCAGAGGTAATTACCGCGGCTGTTTCACCTGATGCCAACATTATCTTTGGTGCGACCATCAAGCCTGACATGAAGGAGGGTGTGGAGATTACGGTTGTTGCGACGGGGTTTGATGCTGCATACTTTGCAAAACCTGACGATGACGATGATGACGACGAGGTAAGCGGTTCGGTGGCACTTGGCGAGGTAGAGGGTGAAGTCGAGACCATTAATATGGACGATGATTCACCGTCGGACGCAGGATCTGATGCGAGCGACGACGATACGCCGTTCCATAAGGCAGACGATACGCCTGATCCAAGCATTTGGGCGAGTGACGACGAGGATGAGCCTGCAAAAGAACCATCTGGTGACGAGGAGAGTCCTAAAGAGGAACATGAGGTTCCAGCGTTTTTGAGACGCTTTAGACGCCGCAAGAGCAAAGACTCAGATGAGGCTGAGGCAGACACAGAAAAAGACGAAAAATAGTGTTGTCATACGCTAGCATTAGCGTTATGATGATTAGGAAGTACACCATATATGGGTACTTAGCAGATATGTAACAAACTGGAGTGAGTTTAATGAAATGCCCCAAATGCCAGTCAGTTGAATCGAAAGTGGTTGAGTCACGCGATGTTGCCAGTGGTGAGAGTATCCGTAGGCGGCGCGAGTGCGAATCATGCTCCACGAGATTTACGACCTATGAACGCGTTGAGCGCCCAAGTCTGATTGTTGTAAAAAAAGACGGGACACGCGAGGTCTTTAATCGTGAGAAGGTTCTCTGTGGTATTGAGCGGGCAAGTGAAAAAACATCAATTTCTGCGCCAGAACGTGAGGACATGCTTGCACGAATCGAACGCAAGCTGTACGATTTAGGTAAGCCTGAAGTGAGGGCTGGGGAGATTGGTGAGCTAGTCATGGACGAGCTCGCGTCAGCGGATGAAGTAGCGTATGTACGCTTTGCAAGTGTATATCGACACTTCACCAGTATTGAGAGCTTTGAGAAGGGCCTCGATGCACTCAAAGCGAGACGCGCACAATAACTCATAAAACTTACTTCACGCTCACGGTGTGCAACATGTAGTTGTTGCCCAGGACTATACGCACGTATGTGCTTGGGGAGTGACTAGGTGGAGGGTGGATGCACCCACTAACGCTCTAAACAAACATTTAAAAAACAAACCAACAGAGGGTAATTAAAAGGGGGTTGTTGTATGGCACAAGCTACGGTGCTCGATATTCGTCGCTACTTTACAAAAGAAGGAACAGATCCGTACGAGATGTTCACGTGGGTTAATCGGGATTCTAAAATCGACAATCCTGTCACGGGTAAAATAGCATTTGAGCAAAAAGCTGTTGAGTTCCCAGATACGTGGAGCATGAATGCTATTAATATTGTCAGCCAAAAGTACTTCTCAGGAACCCCTGGAACGAAGGAGCGAGAGGGTAGTCTCAAAACTCTCATCAATCGTGTTGCTGATACAGTAACTCGCCATGGTGAGCAGGAGGACTATTTTGAGAACAAGCAGCAGGCTAAGATCTTCAACGCAGAGCTCAAGTACATTCTTGCCTCGCAGCGTGCGGCTTTCAACTCCCCAGTTTGGTTTAATATTGGTGCCGCACAGCGTGCTCAACAAGCCAGCGCCTGCTTTATTTTGGCAGTCGATGACACGATGCCCTCAATTCTTAACTGGTACAAAGAAGAAGGAATGATATTTAAGGGTGGATCCGGTGCTGGCGTTAATGTCAGCAAAATCCGCTCATCCGAGGAGCCGCTTGGTCAAAGTGGCGGTAAGGCCTCTGGGCCACTCTCATTTATGCGTGGTGCAGATAGTTCAGCTGGTGCGATTAAATCCGGTGGTAAAACTCGTCGTGCAGCCAAGATGGTGGTGATGAATATTGACCATCCTGATGTTGAAGAGTTCATCTGGTGTAAGGCAATCGAGGAGCGCAAGGCTCGAGTGTTGCAAGAGGCTGGTTTTGACATGAGCCTCGATGGCAAAGATATCTTTAGCGTGCAGTACCAAAATGCCAACAACTCCGTGCGTGTCACAGATGACTTTATGCGTGCAGTCGAGGCTGATGAAGACTGGGACTTGATGGGTGTGAAGGACAGGCGCGTTTACAAGACAGTCAAAGCTCGTGATCTCTGGAGGCAAATCGCAGAGAGTGCGTGGGAGTGCGCAGACCCGGGATTGCAGTTTGATACCACTGCCAACCATTGGCACACCGCGCCAAATGCTGGACGCATTAACGGCTCTAACCCGTGCTCTGAGTACATGCACCTTGATAACTCAGCCTGTAACTTGGCGTCGATCAACTTGCTGAAGTACCTCAACGAGGACGGCAGCTTTGATGTGCCAGCGTTTAAGCAAACGGTTGAGATTGTCTTCACAGCGCAAGAGATCCTTGTTGGCTACTCTGAGTATCCAACTGAGAAGATTACCAAGAATGCCCGTGCATATCGAGAGCTTGGTATGGGCTACGCAAACCTTGGCGCATTGCTGATGGCGCAAGGCTTGCCGTACGACAGCGACGAGGGGCGTGCTGAGGCTGCGGCTATTACTGCCTTGATGACTGGACACGCATACGCAACAAGCGCACGTATTGCCAAGCGCGTCGGCACCTTTGCCGGCTTCAACAAAGACCGCGAAGGAATGCTGCGAGTGCTCGCCCAGCACCGTGATGCTGTACGTGACATTGATGCCCGCATGGTGCCTGAAGAACTGCTTTCAGCAGCTGCAGAGGCCTGGGAAGAGGCGGTTGAGCTCGGTGAGCGCTACGGTGTCCGTAACTCGCAAGCCACAGTTCTGGCACCAACTGGCACTATCGGTTTCATGATGGACTGTGACACTACTGGTGTTGAGCCAGACTTCTCGCTAACAAAGTTTAAGAAATTAGTTGGCGGTGGCAACATGATTATTGTTAACCAAACTATCCCAAGGGCGTTACGCACTATGGGTTACGATGAAAAGCAGATTGAAGATGTTGTGGCTTACATCCATGAAAATGGCAATGTAATTGACGCCCCACATCTTAAGAAAGAACACTACGATGTTTTTGCTTGCGCGGTAGGTGAAAACGCTATCCACTACATGGGTCACG
>JAGQNU010000036.1 GCA_020427905.1 Candidatus Saccharimonadota bacterium
TCGTCGAGCGACTTCTGCCCGAAGTGCTGGATCTGAAGCAGATCCTCCTCGGTCATGATCAGCAGCTGTCCAACGAGGTTGATCTCGTTGCGCAGAAGCGTGAATCGCGGCCGCTCGGACAAGCCGAGCTTCCAGATGGGCATCTGCACCGCCTGGGACGCCCGATCATCCGCCGGGGTGGACTCGATCATGTCGGTGATCTTCATGCGCTCGTAGGCGCGCCCCGCGTTGAATGCGTCGGCGAGCATCTGCTCGGTGGACGGTTCCATAGGGTTCTCCTGGGTTGGTGGCGTGTACTTAAGGTTCCACGCCAGGTTCCTCCCCAGTCAAGGGGAATAATACTATACTAGCAGATATTGAATAAAAAGTCAATACCCTGTATACTAACAAACAGATATGAAGATTCAAGTTATAACATTGTTTCCGGAGATGTTTGAGGGGGTGTTTAACGCCTCAATGCTGTGGAAGGCGCAGAAGGATACTGATGTTGAGCTTGCCACTGTAAATCTACGTGATTTTGGGTTGGGACCACGTAAAACTGTTGACGACGCCCCATACGGGGGTGGCGATGGTATGCTTCTGATGATCGAGCCTTTAATGAACGCAGTTAATGCAGCTAAAGAGGCGGATCCTAAGGCAAAGGTGCTACTGATGACACCCAGAGGCGACACTTGGAGGCAATCAGTTGCCAAGCAGTATGCAGATGCGGGTAATGGGTTAATAATCATCTGCGGGCGTTATGAGGGGTATGACGAACGTATCACCTCTGTTGTGGATCAACAGATTTCTATCGGTAATTACGTGCTCACCGGGGGTGAGATACCCGCTATGGCGGTCGTAGACAGCGTTGTACGGCTTCTGCCAGGTGTACTGGGCGGAGAGACCTCGGCAGAGGTAGAGAGCTTTGTGGAGGACGATGAGACAGTTGAGGCGCCTCAATACACCAGGCCTGCCGAATATAATGGCATGGAGGTGCCCGAGGTGCTTCTTAGCGGTAACCACGCTGAAATTGCTCAGTGGCGCGCAAAGAATGCAAAGAGGTAGTTCACCAAGACCTATCCAGGTAATAGAGCCTTTCTATAGGGTACGAACTATACCGACTATATCTGGGAAGTTCTGAACAAACGCATCAACCTTGTGGTCCTTGAAGTCATCTCTTGTACGTAGCCCACTCTCTAAGCTACAGATAAAGGCCAGGCCAGCATCGTTCGCTGCATCTGCATCACTCACAGAGTCCCCAATGTACACACACTCCTTAGGCTGTAGGTTGTGGTGTTCGAGTAACTCCGAAAATGCCCTTGGGTCAGGCTTGTGAAACTCCATATTGTCTTTGTAGTAAAAAGCATCAATACGTCCGGCAAGGTCATGAGTTGGTTCAAGGACATGCTTCAATTCGCCGTGAGTACGCGATGTCAGTACCATCAGCTGCTTCCCGTCGTTCACTAGCTCATCTAATGCGGCAACATTTTCTTCGGGTATAGTGTCGAGCTTGCCCGAACTTGTGTACTCAGGAATAACCTGGTGGTATAAACGTTTGAACTCTTCGAGTTCAACTCCTGGTGAACGAGTGAGGATGGCATCAAACAAGGGCTGCCCCCATGTTTTAAGGTGAATGTCTCGCGGCATTGGGCCTCTCCCTAGCATAGTGAGAACCTCATTCTCTAAATCAAAACAGATTGCTTCAGTCAAGCAGAGGGTATCATCAAAGTCGATTACAACAGCTTTTATCACTCTTACATAGTAGCAGAGTATTCCAGATTATTGACGCGTCCATTAAGAGTAAAATAGCCTGGCTGATGTCAGGCTATTTCTCTATAAAATAATAGTTGTTGTGGTGGTAAGCTCTACCACAGGATAATTTTTGTTTTTGAACTGTTTATTTTCCTATGAGCTTGTACCAATACTACCAAGGACATAAGCGGTTTGTAAAGAGGCTTTTTGCATTTTATGTAAAAAAGTGAAGTAACACTACTAGTAGCGCACACACTTATGGTTGGTACGCTAAATAGCCTCAATAGTGCCGCAGGCGAGGCGTGGGCCGCCACTGATACCTGAGCCGCTTTCACCAGGTGCGTAGGGGTCGGTATTGGCGTGAATCATGAGTGAGGTACCTTCTGGGGCAGACTCTTTAGAGAGTAGTGAGACTGGGCCATCTGAGAGTGTGACACGAGAAGTAATAGCTTCAAGCTCGCCTTCGCCGTTGTCATCAATCGTAATCATCGGCAGATCCCCTGTGTGATAGCCATGGTTGGCATCTGGATCAGTGTTGCCGTTGGGGCCGGGATCAAAGTGGCCACCAGCACACTTGAAGTCATCGCAGTCGCAAGCTGCCTTCTCGTGGATATGTACAGCGTGCTTACCAGCAACCAGAACCTCTGGATCACCCTTTAGTTCAACTCGTACGTGTACGTACTTGAAGCCATCCACGTCGTACTCGGTAAATACGGCCTCGCCATTAACTTTTCCGTGCCCATTCATGACAGCTTTAGCCTGTTTCGTTACGGTCTTGGTGTCTGCTTGTAAATCTACCTTCATACATCTCCTTTTGGTTCAGTACTATTGTCTCATACGATGCAATTACTTATTGGCGTAGAAGGTGTCAAACACTGCCCTCGCAATCTGCTGGATTAGGGCGATGCGTGGGTTGTAACCGGTATCTTGGCCGGCCTGTGCCTTGGTGTAGACTACCAGTACGATCGGTCGATCTTTGTACTCAAGTATTGAGGCGTCATGGAGACGGTCATCAAGCTGGCCATATTTATGATAGAGATTACCACCGGCTGGTGTTACTACCGGGATCATATCCTCGTTATTAGTATTCTGCATAAAACTCAGCAGCAAGTTGGTATGCTCGAGACTGATGAGCTGTCTCTGATAGAGCTTGAAGAGTAGCAGTGCCATGTCCTGAGCGTTCATGGTATTACCGATGTACTTGTATGAGTTGATACCGTTCTCCACCGCGTAGGCATCAAGCTGACTGTAGCCAACAGTGCTATTGAGCACTGCCCATGAGTTATTATCACTGCGGTTGATCATCCGTCGTAGATGCTCCTGCGCAGTAGCGCCGCTCAGTTGCTCAGTGAGACTATGTTGGCCTTGTTCAACCTGATGCAAAAATGCCGCAGCGGTGAGCACCTTGGTAGTACTGGCGCCGTGGAAGGCATCTTGGTAGCCGTAATTTACCTTTGTGCCCGTCTTCACATCGATGACCGATACACCGATATCGATTGTTGAGTTTGCTGCGAGCAACCCGTTCACGTTGGTCTCAAGTTGTTGCCAGGTTTGATCACTAATGGGCTCCACTTTGACCTCGGCCTTCTTCTTTGCGGTGGTTTTTTGCTTCTCAGCAGCAGGTGCTTCGTTGCTGTCAAAGAGCACTCTGTATCCGATAAAAAGTAGAAGTGCAGCAACTACGAGTGTAAATACTCGTCGTGGCCCCTTCCTCTTGCGTCGTTTTGGCGGCATGCGCCTGGGCTGATAGTGATGATACCGCTCAACCATATATTCTCAAGTATACGCTATACTAGAAGTAATGCGGAGTATCAATGAGAAGTGTGCTGTGATTGGGGTGAGCAATACCCATGATTTTGATGTGGCGCGTTTGGCATACCTGGGCCTCTGGGCGATGCAGCACCGCGGGCAAGATAGCTCCGGCATAGCCTCGCACGATGGTATCAAGCTTCACGTTCATAAAGATAATGGTCTTGTGAGTCATGTGTACGACGAGACTTCACTTGCAAGTCTTAAAGGACAGGTGGCGATAGGCCATAACCGCTACTCTACCTCCGGTGGAAAAGATGACGCGCATAATCAGCCGTACTTTGATGAATCACTCCAGTTTGCGTTTGCACACAATGGCAATTTGCCCTATATCGAGAAGCTGCAGCAGTATCTCACAAAACACCAGATAGCACATGAAGGCTTCAATGATACGGGGCTCATGAGTCTGGCGTTGGGGAATGAGTTGAAGCGGGCAAGTGCCATAAAATCTGCAGTTAAAAAATGTTGGCCGCTCTTCACTGGCGCCTTCAGCTGTGTCGGCTTATTTGGCGAGACGTTGTTTGCGTTCAGGGATTCACACGGTATCCGCCCGTTAGCACTGGGCCGAACACATCATGGTTATATTGTTGCGTCCGAGACAGTCGCACTTGATATTATTGGTGCTGATTACATCCGTGACATAAAGCCGGGTGAGTTGATTTGTGTTCAAGGAGACAAACTGACTAGCCACCAAATAGAGCAGGGCAAAGAGCGTGTTGATGCCTTTGAGTTCGTGTACCTTGCTCGACCCGATAGTCGCATCTCGGGTATGAGTGTTTATACAGCGCGGTATCGAGCGGGTCAGATTCTTGCGAAAGAAGATGAAGTTAAGCCTGACGTGGTGCTCCCGACGCCAGATTCTGGCCTGTCTGCAGCAACGGGTTATGCGCAGCAATCAGGTGTCACGCTCGAGTATGGTCTCATTAAAAACCGTTACATTGGGCGTACGTTTATTGAGCCGGAGAAGATTCGTAAAAAAAGTGTTGAGCTCAAGTTTAACGTGATTGTTGAGAGTGTTGCAGGTAAACGCGTTGTGATTGTCGATGACTCGATCGTGCGCGGCAATACACTGCGGTACGTTATTAATCTGCTGAAGAGTTACGGCGCCAAGGAGGTACACGTGCGCATTGCCTCACCTCCTGTGAAATACCCTGATTTTTACGGAATTGATACACCTAAAGAGAATGATTTGATAGCCTCGGAGTACTCCATCGAGGAGATTCAGAAGATTATCAAAGCAGACAGCCTTAGGTTCATGACTGTGGATGAGTTTGTGCAAAGTACAGGACTGCCAAAATCACGACTCAATCTCTCTAGTTTCACTGGCGACTACCCAATCCCCGTCCCGTACGAAGCTACAAGTTAACGAGTGACACCGAACTGTTCTTCAAGATCTGCTAGTATGTACGTAGTCAGCGTAGGATCACCGTCACGAACGCGTTGCTCTAACGCATCTGCTCGTGCTCGTTGCTCCTCTCCAGGGATATGCCGTGATACTCCACTGTCAGTATCGCTGCAGCCACCAGCAATAGCGGGAATTATCGTCACCTCGTCGTCCCCTTGTACTCTTGCTGCAAGTCCGCCTAAAAATCTAATGTCATCTGCTGTGCTACCGCCCTTCGGACCAACATATATATTTACAAATCGATTTAACTCTGGCGTCTCACCACTGGTATCAAGTAATACTGGTTCTATGCCAGGGCATTCGGTTTCAAGCCAAGTGAT
>JAGQNU010000037.1 GCA_020427905.1 Candidatus Saccharimonadota bacterium
CCACTTTTTGTTTTTATACCATTTTGCTTTTGGCTGCTCAGGTACACCCTGAGGCTGAATGTTTTGCTGTGTATCCATACCACCCATCATACCAAAGGCCGTCTAGTCTAGTCTTGACTCTCAAGAAACTCTTTAAGTTGTTTGATGGGGCGGATTTGCTCGTAGACTTTTTGGTAGTCCTCATCACTGAGTTCAGCACGCGTCACATCATAGCCTTCTGGGATAAAGATCGGGTCCCAGCCAAATCCACTCTCGCCTCCTGGCCTATCCGGAACAGTGCCGTTAATACTACCTTCAATCAGCTCAAGTCGCTCACCATCGTAATAGCCAAACATACAACGACCAATCGCTGAGCGGTCTTTACCGTCAAGCAGTGAGCAAATTGTTTTCAGATCCAGCTCGTCGAGAAACCATTTAATTAGTGGGCCAGGTATCCTGCCGAGTGCCGTAAACTCCAGCGCCACATCCTCAACAAGCACCGGTTTTTTAATCGCCTCATATGCTTGCTTCACCTTGTGTTCAACGACAACCGAGAGATCCAGTGACTGCAGTTCATCAAGATCAATTTTTATATGCTCAATAGGCATACCTAAATACTTAGCCAAGTAGTTAGCCTTGTTCTGATTGCCGGTAATAAACGTGACTTGCTTCATTACTTAATAATATCAGATGAGCGTATACTTAATTGCATGAAGGCAAAACGAGAGTACCTGCAAAGTGCCATGTTTGGATTTAACGACGCGTTGGTTTCTACGACCGGTGTGATTGTTGGCGTCAGCACCGGAACAAGCGATAAGGATGTAGTGATACTTGCTGGTATCGTCACGATTTTAGTTGAGGCACTTTCAATGGGTGCTGGACAGTACCTCAGCTCCAAGTCAGCTCACCAGCTTGCAGGTAACAAGAGCTTCAGAACCTCAGCCATTGGTGGGGTTATTATGTTTGTATCGTATTTTCTCGCAGGATTAGTGCCGTTACTCGCAGTAATCCTCTTCCCGTTGGGCTACTCTCGCCAAGTTGCAATCGGCGCCGCGTTGATTGGATTATTTATCTTAGGTTATTACAAAGGCAAGATAGTAAATGTATCACCTGGTAGAAGTGCGATCGAGGTTGTAGTAATTGGCGGTATTGCCACGCTTATTGGACTGGTTGCTGGCTCAATTTTTGCTGTATAACTACCCGACACGCTTGAGTGCGACCGCGCGCAGGTCATCATGCTTATCAAACTCGTCAACGATCTCATCACCGAGAATCTCCTCAAGCACATCCTCGATGCTGACAACGCCAACAATCTCCTCAAACTGATTTACTACGAGGAAAAGGTGCTGTTTAGTTTTTAAGAACGTCTGGAGGGCATCATCCAACATGTCCTCCTCATTGATGAATGTGATCTTTTCTCGCGCCACCTCACCAACGGTCTTGATTGACTTTAAGCCTACCAGATCTTTCACGTACAACATCCCTATGGCCTGTTCATTATCAGCGTCGTCTTCAAGCACTGGGTATCGAGTAAAACCTTGCTCTTTCAGTTGCTTAACCAATCTCTCGCTTAGCCTTTGGCTTTTGCGCAAAAACGTGACTACACTGCGTGGTGTCATGACAGCCTCGATTGATTTATCGCCAAAGGTCAACGCCCCGCGAGCAATCTTCTCCTCGTGTGCCTCAATCTCACTCTTAGTGTTCTCACTATGCTCCTCTAAAATATTCATGAGTTCTTGTTTTGAGTAGAGAATCGGTAACTCCTCACCAAGTGTTTTATTAAGCACCCACGCAATCGGCTTACACACTGGATAAAGCAAAAACATAAATATCTGCACGACCCAAACAACCTTTGAGCCCAATGTCAGTGCGTAGCGTGAGAGCACTGCTTGCGGAATAATCTCACCAAGTAATGTGATCAATGCCGTGGTGATGATAACCGCTAGCAGACCTGTCGTAATTGAGCCCAGATAGACTGCAAGTACTGAGTTTACAAGTACGTTGCCAAGTAATAAGGTGACGAGCAGCAGATTACCATTTCTGCGAACCTCGTAGACTTTGGCCGCACGCTCATCACCGAGCTCCATCTTGCGCCTCAGCGCGTGAGGCCCGAGACTCATTAATCCAAGGTTGAGGCCTGAGAAGAGTGCTGAGAGAAACAGCAACAATACAGTAATGAGGTATTCCATTTACTCGCCTAGTATACCTCACTTTTTAACTACGTGTTGCTGGCTATTTGATCCAACCGAAATTTGATTATATCTTTCATGAGATCGTCTGGGACTGGATCCTCAAGTGTGAACTGGATTGTCCCTTTTGATACCTTGAAGCCAGTCAGTCTATCAGCAAACTTCTCTGTTACCTCCCCGCCGGGGAATATACTCATGTGATTTTTGAACGCGCCAAAGTGGAGTAGAACTTTTCCTTTGTATTTGAATGTTGGCACTTCATAACTCATCACCTCCTCGACATCTGGGACTAGAGATATAACTAGTTTTGATATGCGCACGTACACACGTTGTTGCTCTTGGCTTAAGTTGGCGAGATATTCATGTATATTCATACGTGCAATCATAACATCTATGCATTGTTTCGCTGTTTACAGCTCATCAGGATTGCTTATAACATCAACCGACAATGTGTAGTGCATCAGTGCAGCGGACGGCTGTCCGCGCACTGATGCACCGCCTTTTGGTGGAGGTGGAGTGCTACTTGATCTAGGAGCCCACCTCAGCATCTTGCTCCTCAGTCTTCAGGTCTTTGGCATCCAGGTAGTCGCCCAGCCTGACCAGCAGACGACCCGCGGGTGTCTGCTGAATGCGAGTCCAGGTTCGTCCCCAGGCCTGCTTTGGGCTCCAGGCTGGTGAGCGTCGGAGCCAGGTCCAGGATCGTCCCCAGATTTGCTTCAACAGCCAACCAGCCCCGTACATCAGCACCAGCAGCGAGCCAATGCCTAGTACGAGGACCGTGACAAAGATGTCACCGAACACGAAGAACTCGAGCCCAGCAAACCAACCATTCATCATGGTGCCCAGCACCATGAACATACTGCCGAAGGCAAGTAGCGCGCCCACGGCAAACTTCAGGGTTGGCCAAATGCCAGGCTCTTCCATTTTTTGCTCATCTGGCGTCTGTGGGATACCCCGCATCACGAGACTGAACATGACCCAGAATCCGACGGCGATAAGCAGCAGATCCAGTGGCCAAAACTTGCCACGCACCCACTCGGGCCACGCGCTCGTGTCTCCGAAGAAGATGCTGTGGAAGCGCGGTTCACCGGTACGTGGGTCTTCGGCCGGAAGACCCATTGACCGCCCCATCCAATAGAAGAGGGCCACCATGATCGGTGTCGTGACATTGACTAGTCGCTGCGACTTGGCGCGACTACGCTTGATTTGGGCCTCAGTGGCCATTCTCCACCTCCAAGTGAAAGAACAACGAGACGATCTCGTATACATATTATAATAACATTTTTTGTTACATACTGCAACTTCTTACCTCTTGTGCTTGTGTTCTGAACGTAATCCAACGACAATAGCAGCTACTATGGCATACCCTGGAGAACACTACATGCTGCAGCCCTCGA
>JAGQNU010000038.1 GCA_020427905.1 Candidatus Saccharimonadota bacterium
GCCGAGGCCCTGGGCGATGCCCCAGTTTGCAGCAGCAGGATTCTGAATAGCCGGGTTAATGTAGCTTAGGGTTCCCCAGTTATCTGGTGTTGGCAAACCAAGACCTGTATCGAGGTTGTACTCAAATGGACTACCTGATCCACCGATGCTTGGCAAGTTGCCGCGAGTTTCAGTGGCGCTTGTCCAGTGACCGACGTTACCAACAAGATCCCAGAGCACTGACCCGTTAGAGAGCGTCAGTGTGCGTTTTTGAGTGCCTGGTTCGCTACCGCAAGGAGTGTTAACGCCAGGAGTAACTGTTCCGTAGCAAGCCTGTGAGTCATCTGTAGAGGCATCAAGCGGGCCATTGACACCAAAGTCATTGCTGAACGCATCGCCATCATCGTTATGACCAGAAGCTAGAACTTTACCAGCGGTACCAGGAGCGTTGCCACAACCTGAACCATCTGCGTTACACCAATTGGCAGGATTAGCCAGTACGTTATGAGCTAGTGTCATCCATTCGTTTTCTGTAAGTAAGTGCGCGCCTGGAGCAGCAGCTGCAGCGGCAGTGATAGCGTCAGTTTGCGAAATATTAACCCACGGCAGACCATTCGCCTGCGAGGTAGCCGTTCCCCCTGAGTAAATGTTGGTTGAAAAGAGTACATTATCATCGTCATCTTCAATATCCTGTGTACCAGTAACAGTTCCGCCAACGTTTCGCGCCGTGTATTTCATCACACAGAAGTCATTGGTGTTATATGCAGGATTACCTGGCACCACCACCCAGTTTGTTGGACACGTGATAGATGCTTGGCTACCGTTACTGCTTGTCTGAGAGCCATCAGGACAGTCTGCAACACCGCCAGCGTGTGTAGCAGCTGGTGCAAGCAGTAAGGTACCGACAACACCAAATACAAGAAAGAGCGCAAAGAAACCCTGAGAAAAGGCTTTGCCGTTCTTAAGTTGATAGAGTATGAGGCCAGCCACGGCAATGATACCGAATGCAGCCGCAATAATTAGAGCTATATTGGTGCCGGTGTTGGCAAGATTACAGACCTGTTGCATTGATTATCCTTTTTATTCTTCTACGCACGCCAAAAATAGGTGTGGCGCTTGTCTTCTTGTGTTATAAAGTACCTTCACGTTATGTCTCGGTGGAGGAACCTGTGGAATATGGCTTCACAGGCGAGAAACACGCTTATGCTCCTAGTTACCCCCCCCCCCCGAGTTTTGGCAAGTATTTTTCAGCTTCTTCTGGCTACTAAAGCTGTTTTATTATCAAATGAAAAAGAAAAAGGCTCATGTTTCCTCGCAAAATGCTATTAAACATGAGACCTATTCCAAGCTTTAGTATAGCGTATTATTTCTTGTACTGACTGATAGCTTCGGTTACCTTACCACTGCCTTTGAGGTTCTCCCAGAACAATACTTGGTCACGATCAATAAACATTTCATCTTCAGGACCGTGTAACTCTTCACCGAGCTTCACTAATTGAGTTTCACCCTGCTTATCTTCCCCTTCTTTAGGCTGGACTGCTTGTTGTACTTGGAGATAGAAGATATCTGATATCTTTATCGTGTCATTATCTACTTTGGCGAGTTTACCAAAGTAGACTTGGCCGTTTGTAAGGAATAGGGCTTGGTATTTACCGGAGTTTACACCGACAAGATTATCCGATTTCTTGGTGTAAGTTGCATACCCACCGAGACCAAGGATGGCCACAAAGATTACTATGATCATAGTTATAATGATGGGCTTTTTGCGATTGCTGGCTGCTCGCTGTGGTACTGGGCGAGAAGCTACTGACGCGGATTGCACTGAGGTAGCTTGTTTTGCCTGCTGTTTGGGTTGTGGTTTATATTGATCCATCATGTATATCTCCTTGCATTGTTTAGTTACTTTATCTGGCTACGAACCAATCAAACCGGCCTGAACCATCGCTAGGTGACGAAGTTTCAAAGTTCACCCTAAAACCAGTTGTTGTTTTATTGCTCACCCAACAGGGTGCCCAGATCGAGTTACAAAAAGCCGCGTAATCAGCATCGGCATGTGGGGTGCCAAAAGTAATATTCTGTGATGTTACACTCGCCGATGCTGTGACATTTTTGCCACGTACGTTACTACTGAATGTGATGAAGTTGCCATTGAATATTGCACTGTCCGTAACAGTTAGAGTCCCTTGGACTACCGCATTCTTGACCGTCAAATGACCTGAGGCATCAATTTTAGCCAATACCGTACCAGCGGAATTTTGAGCTTGTAATAAATCTCCGGTCTGTGTGGCACTACCCTTGATAACTGATACTGGGCTAGTTGGTGTATTGCCTGCTCCGTCTACCAGTAGCGTCGTCCCTCCATTTTGCGTGCGCATCGTCCACCCAGAATAGCTCGCTAGGTCTCCCTGAAGATTAAGCTGTATATATGAACCGCCCCCGGTGCTTTGCATGATCCGTTTTGTTCCAACGATAATATATGTTCCTGTCGGGCTCAGTACAAGGTTTCCACTTGATGCTATGCCTGCATTGGCGTTTATCACTCCGTTCGATCCCACCGAAGAGAGTACTGTTCCCGTAGAGTCTCGCCACTCTTGCAAATTCCCAGTCTGACTGGCCGCTCCTTGGATAACCAATCCGACGTCGGCAGCCGTGTCATTCACCACCGCGAGCTGTCCAAGACTAGCATTTGTGCCAATGCCTATGTTGCCATCAGACCTCACCGTAAGCCTCTCTTGTTCGGCGCC